>NZ_JAVJTO010000131.1:0-22303 GCF_040220235.1 Coleofasciculus sp. B1-GNL1-01 | reverse complement strand
TGAGGTAATTGCAGAGTAGTCACCAATGACACATGATGCCACCGACAAAAATCTTCCAGGGCACGATAACATAAACAATCACTCAGAGTTCCCATAAACACCAGCAAAAGAAGTAACCACAAAGGATAAAGCCGTCCTCTTTCGTCACGAAACTCAGGCAATGGGGTTAACGCTTCCAGGAGATAGACCTTCAAAGCAATCAAAATAATCGATAAAACTATCGCAGCAAGATTTAGATTACTCTAAATACTGGTCGTCCTAATATTCTCTCAGCACAATGAATTAGCCCTGCCTTAAAAAGGGGGAAGCCAGCGGATGCTTCGCTTTTTTGGCACGGGGAAGCCAGAGGATGTTTCGCTTCTGTTGCACGGGAGAGGGGAGTAAGAGAATCCGGTTCCCCTTCTCCCCACGGTGGGAGAAGGGGTTAGGGGATGAGGGGAAAAATGTCGGTATAATTTTAAGGCAAAGCTGTCTTGACCCGTTGATATTCAGCCTCGATGCGAGACAGTATTACCTCGGTTCCTTCAGTCGTTCCCGCCTGTCCTATCTGTTCCAGTTCACTGCATAATTGAGATAATGGCATTGCCCCAACCGTCATACAAGCACCCCGTAACTTATGGGCGGTGGCTTGAATCGCGGCGGTGTCTTGTTGGGTAATCGCCTCTCGAATCCCTTGCAGGTGCAGGGGTGCAGCTTGACGGAATTTATGCACAATTTCTAGCCAAAAGTCCTGTGCATCCTCTCCCATTAAATCTTTTAACTCCTCAAAGGTTTCTGGATCAAGGGGTGAAACCTCTGCTACTGTGGATGCGATCGCGCTTTGTGATTGGCTGTTTTGCCCATTTTCATGACTTGGTGTTTGATCCGGTTCCTGCTGATACTCGGCTTCAAGTTCAGCAATCAGCGTACTCGCACGAGTTATGAGTTGCTTTAATTCTGCAATAGCCTGTCTATTCATCGTTGATGGGTTAGTTTGAGGATCGGGTGTTTCACTAGAAAGATAATCTCCCTTTTCTTCAACAAAGGTAGGTTGAGTCAAATGATCGGTTGTCTCACTATCTTTTCTACATCCCCTCTGCTGGGCGTAATACTGCAACGCTTGCACCAGCGCTTTCACTCGTACAGGCTTACTAATATAATCATTCATACCCGCCTCAATACAGGTTTCGCGATCGCCTTTCATCGCATTCGCCGTCATCGCAATAATCCAAGGGTGAGTTGACGAGTTTTGAGTGAATGTCCCTATCTCCCGGATTTCCGCAGAGAATTGCTGACGAATTCGCCGCGTTGTTTCTAACCCATCCATCCCGGGCATTTGCATATCCATAAAGATCACATCGTAATCACAACGACTCACCGCCATCAGCGCCTCTTGTCCACTATTAGCACTATCGGCGCTATATCCTAACCGTTGCAACATTTCACAGGCGACTTGATGATTAACCTCGACATCATCTATCACCAAAATCTTTAACGGTAGGGTTTTACCCAGTTCGGTGTTGAATTGCGGTGGCGATACCTTGGACGGTATCAGCGTTTGTTTTTTACCCGCAATTTGTAGCAAAACCTGATGCAGTTGATTTTGCTTAATTGGCTTATCAATAAAAGCCGCAAATTCCACTCGCCCTTGGTATTCATGACGACTGGGTTTTCCACCCGAACTCAGAATTAATAACGGTAGAGTTTTGCCTTGGGGTAACGCCTGAATTCGTTTCGCTAGCGCCACACCATCCAGTTCCGGCATACGGTAATCTAGGATTGCCAGGTCAAACTGAGGTTCACGATGCAATAGTTTGAGGGCTTGAAATCCTGACTTGGCACAACGAACCACCATTCCCCAAGACTTTGTTTGTAGGGTGAGAATTTGGCGATGCGTCGCATTATCATCCACGATTAATACCCGTAAACCGGTTAACTCAGGTTGGATAAAATCCAACGGTTGAGGGACTGATGAGGGGATTGATAGTGTTTGGATGGTAAAGGAAAATTTAGACCCTTTGCCGACTTCACTTTCCACCCACATCGTACCGCCCATCATTTCACTCAGACGTTTACTAATCACCAACCCTAACCCCGTCCCCCCATATTTCCGGGTGGTGGAACTATCGACCTGGCTAAAGGGTTTAAACAGTCGATTGATCCGATCTGAAGGAATCCCAATTCCTGTATCTCTCACCGTAAATTTAATTTCGTATTGATCGGAAACGTCTAGACATTTTACGGTCAGACCTTCCACGGTCACGTCTCTAGGATCTTCCTCATTGATCTCTGGGCATTTCTTGGCACGGACAGAGACAACGACTTCTCCTTTTTCCGTAAACTTAATCGCATTACTGAGTAAATTTAGCAAGATTTGCCGCAGTCGCGTGACATCTCCTAGAATTGTCGTCGGGGTTGTTGAGTCAAGTTTATAAGCAATATCAATATTTTTTTCCGCCGCTTTTGGTGCGACTAAATCTAAGGTGTCTTCAATACAAGTTCTTAAGTTAAAGACTTCGGCTTCTAACTCCAGTCGGTTGGCTTCAATCTTAGAAAAGTCCAGAATATCATTAATAATGGCAAGTAACGCATCCCCACTGGTGCGAATCGTATTCACAAAATTTCGCTGATTCGGAGATAACCGACTATCTAATAACAATTCGGTCATACCGATAATGCCATTCATCGGTGTGCGAATTTCATGGCTCATTGTTGCCACAAATTCACTTTTAGCTTGGTTGGCAGATTCGGCTTCGACTTTGGCTTGTTTTAATTTGGCTTCGACTTGCTTACGTCGTTGTAGTTCATCCTGATAATTTTGAATCCGCTGCGTGAGTTCGGTGACATCTTGAATCGCGATTAAAGCATAAACCCCATCGCCGATGAGTGGAGGAATTGGCGTAACACTGGTTTCTTGAATTCTTTTCTTATTGTTGGGTTGATCTTGACTAATTAGAGATCCGTGCAGTTGTGACGAAAATACCGCAGGTAAGCGACTCTTGAAGACTTGCTTTAAGCGAGTTTTATATCGCGGTTGATTCACTTGCGGAAAATGTGTGGCTAAGGATGTACCGACGATTTCTGATTTGGGCAGTTTTGTCCAGTTTTCTAAGATATGGTTCCAAAATAAGACGACAAAATCTTGTCGGATAATACACAATCCGATAGGAATCCGGTCAAGGATACTAAAGTGTTGGGTAATGGTTTCTAGTTCAGGGTTGATGGTTGATGAGTGATGGTTCATGGTTCAGGGTTGATGATTGATGCCGATCGATCGCATTGTACTCGGTGTCCGATGGTTATTTTTCTCTTATCCGATAAAAAAGAGGCAGTTGGATTCCTGGAAACGGGTTATTTTTTCTGGCGAGAGTTTAATACAGGTGTCATATTAGTACAGATGTTAAGGTTTGCTAAATTTTGTAATTAGAATATAATAGGCAAAGTTAGTTTCGCAATCATACAGCCGTAATCTTGAGAGAGTTGAATGGAAATCGATGAGGATCTCAAGGAATTCTTAGTGGAAGGCTACGAACACCTGAATCAACTCGAAGGGGATTTAGTCGCCTTGGAACAAAGCACCTCAGATGCAGAGGTGATCAACCGGATTTACCGCCATCTGCACACGATTAAAGGAAACAGTGGTTTTCTCGGTTTAGAGAAATTACAGGGAATTACCCATGGGGGAGAAAATTTACTCAGTCGTTTACGGGAAGCGAAAATTCCAGTAACACCAGATATTACCAATGCGTTATTAGAAGTGATCGACGCCATCCGCGATCACTTTGAGAGTCTCGAAACCACTGGCGAAGAAAGTTCACGCGATCGCACGGCTTTATTCAATCAGTTAAATGCATTACCTGTTGAGAATGAGGAGAGGATCAAAGATGAGGAATCCGAAACCCAAGCCGAATCTGTAGGGGGACATTCGCACCCAGATCCATCAATTTTATACCAAGATCCTAACCTGAATGCTGCGCCTAATCCCCAGACATCACATTCCCATTCCCCCTCACCAATCACCAATAGCGCCATCCGTGTCGATGTAAATCTCCTGGATAAGTTAATGAATCTGGTGGGAGAATTGGTACTATGTCGCAATCAAATTTTAGAATTTGCCAATCAACAAGCGGTGATCGCTGAACATGATGATGCGTTTAAATCAGCATCGGGACGATTAAATTTAGTCACCTCCGAATTGCAAGAAGGGGTAATGAAAACCCGGATGCAACCGATTCGCACAATTTGGAGTAAATTCCCCCGTGTCGTGCGCGATCTGGCGGTGAGTTTAAACAAGCAAGTGCAATTGGAAATGGAGGGAGAAGAGACAGAATTAGACAAAACCTTAATCGAAGCGATCGCGAATCCCCTAACCCATCTTGTCCGCAATTGTCTGGATCATGGTTTAGACACCCCAGACATGAGGAAAGCCGCCGGAAAATCTCAAGTAGGGCGCTTGTTACTCCGCGCCTATCACGAAAGCGGACACGTTAATATTGAAGTGTCTGATGATGGCAAAGGAATTGATCTCGAAAACCTGAAACAAAAAGCGCTACAACAGGGAATAATTACGCCAACACAAGCCCTGCACATGACCGAACAGGAAGCGCTTCACCTCATCTTTTTACCCAGTTTTTCCACCGCCGAAACTGTAACTAATATTTCCGGACGGGGTGTAGGAATGGATGTCGTTAGGGCAAATATTGAGAAAATTAGTGGCACAATTGATGTCGAAAGTCGGTTGGGTCAAGGGACAATTTTTAAACTTAAAATCCCGCTGACTTTGGCGATTATCCCGACATTAATTATTACCAGTGGCGGCGGTCGCTATGCCATTCCCCAAGTGAATCTGTTAGAACTGGTACGGTTAGATCGCGAACAAGCTGAACAGCGGATCGAATGGTTTCATGGAACACCCGTCTATCGGTTACGGGGGAATTTATTACCCTTGGTTTACTTAAATCAGGTGTTGCAACTGGAAAATAATACCGGAGTGCAGGAGTCTAGCGGTATAGGGAAAACCTCGAATGCTAAAAAGCAAAGTTTAATTCCTGAACAAGAGGATGAAACGATTAACATTGTTGTGGTTCAAGCCACCGAGAAACCCTTTGGATTAGTTGTGGATGTGATTAACGATACCCAAGAAATCGTAGTTAAACCCTTAGGAAAACCGCTAAAATCCCTAGCTTGTTTTGCGGGGGCGACAATTATGGGGGATGGGAAAGTGGTATTGATTTTAGATGTCCAGGGTTTGGCACAAAAAACGCTGATTACCTCTCCGGAAAAGGAAAAAGCCTTAGTGAATGAGGACAGTCAATCGGTGAATTCTGCCGCTATTCCCCAGCAGCTTTTAGTCTTCCACGCCGCCAATCAGCGACGTTTGGCAATTCCTTTGTCTAAGGTATCGCGCCTAGAAGAATTTCCCCGCGATCGCATCGAATATTTGGGCGATCAAGAGGTGATTCAATATCGCCAGCATATCATGCCGCTGATTCATTTATCGGCTGTTTTGAGCAACGGTGATTCCGGGTTTCAGGTGCGCGATCGCCAATCGGAAATTAGTGAGGATAAACAATCCGTAATTGTTGTTTCTTTGCAGGGAGACAAACAAGTGGGGTTGGTGGTGGATCAGGTTCTGGATATTGTTGAACAAGGTATTAATATTAAAGGGGTATCTCCACAAAAGGCAATTCTCTGTTCAGCGGTGATTCAGGGTAAAGTCACGGAAATCATTGATGTGAATTCCCTAGTGGAACAGTCTTTATCCCTAACCCAGCCGATGTTAGTTGAAGTTTGAAGTCACAGAGTTAATTAATAAGCACAAATAACGAATAAATTAGCTTGCTTCTCGATGATAGTGAGTATAAAAAATGACTAAAGAATGACGAATGAAAAATACGACTCAAGTCTGTACTTTTTTTCTCGATAATCTTTTCTTAGGTATTGAAGTAGAAAAGGTTCAAGAAATATTACGTCATCAAGAGATGACGCGAGTTCCCCTTGCGCCTCCGGTTGTGGCGGGTTTAATTAATTTACGGGGACAAATTGTGACGGCGATTGATTTACGACGGCGATTGGAGTTGAAGCCACGGGATTATGATCTGTTCCCTATCAATGTAATTGTCCGAACTCCTGATGAAACAGTGAGTTTGTTGGTGGATGAAATTGGCGATGTTTTGGATGTAACTAATGACGATTTTGAACGTCCTCCAGATACGTATAGGGGGGGAGTGCGAGAGTTAATTCAGGGTTCTTATAAGTTGCCAAATCGATTATTGCTGTTTCTGGATGTGGATAAAGTGGTTGATTTTACGGTGATGGATTAAGATTTTTTAACGCAGAGGGGCGCAGAGGTTGGCGCAGAGGGGCGCAGAGGGGGTTAGAGGTTGGGGTGTTGTGATTATGTGTATGCTTTTGAGGTGGATTGATGGGTAAGAAAGAAGGAAAGTCTGTGGCGTTTGCTAATGTTAAAGGGGGAACGGGGAAAACCACGACTTGTGTGAATGTGGCGGGGTGTTTGGCTAAACGGGGAAATCAAGTTTTAGTGGTGGATTTTGATCCTCAAGGGAATGCGACATCAGGATTGGGGATTGATGGTAGATGTTTACAATATTCGATGTATGATGCTTTTTTAAGTCAATGTCAGGGGTATAGTGGTGTTCCAATTACTAAGGTTATTGTAGAAACGGATATTGAGAATATTCATATCGCCCCTTCTGTCTTAAATCTAGGGGTTGCACCGATGCTGTTGCAAGATACGAAAGATAAAACGGGGATATTGCAGCGAATTTTAGAGCCGATTCAGCGGTTTTATGACTATATTTTAATTGATGTTCCTTCGGATGCTGGATTGTTTCTTTTTAATAGTTTGAGGGCAACTCATCACATTGTAGTACCGATTGATCCGGGGATTTTTTCTTGGGAATCTCTGGAAGATTTAAAAGCCTATTGCTGTGATTTAGTAGAGAATAAAGGGCATAGGATTAAAGACTGGACAATTGTTTTAAATAAAACAGTAAGCCAAACCCGTCAATCCCGGAAATCCAGCCCGTTAAATCCGTCTGATGAAATTGAGTCAAGTCTCCAGGAACGTTCAGATCCTGTGTTTGTGGTTCCTTATTCGGTTTTAGTTTATCGATCGCAGCAAGAAGGATTACCCATTTCTCACTATACAAACAAAGCCAGCAAAATTGGCAAAGCTTACGCCGCGATCGCGACTCATTTAACCCGTGTATCCAACTTTACCGAAATACCAGACAAAGAACCGAGTTTGTAGGGGCGGGTTTGACCGTTATCCTTTTTTTCCACACCCCGATGTAACTAAACCCGCCCTAACCCAATTTTGAATTGCCCATTCCCTAACAAATGACCAATGACCAATGACCAATGACCAATGACCAATGACCAATGACAAATTCCGACTTTAATTATATTCGCAAATTGGTGCGCGATCGCACAGGTGTTGTTCTCTCAGAGGATAAACAGTATTTGGTAGAGTCTCGTCTAATTGGTTTAGCCAAACAGGTTGGGGCAAATTCGGTCAAGAGTTTAGTGGCGCAACTGCAACAAAAGCCATTTCATCCGCTTTGTCAATCCGTTGTCGAAGCAATGATGACCACTGAAACTTTTTTCTTTCGAGACAATAACCCATTTCAGGCGTTAAAAAATGCGATAATACCCGAACTCATTCAACAACGACAAACCGAACGCCATCTAACCATTTGGTGCGCGGCTTGTTCCAGTGGACAAGAACCCTATAGTATTGCTATGTTGCTGCGCGAGCATTTTCCTGAACTTACCACTTGGAGAGTGCAATTAATCGCCAGCGATATCTCAGAAGTAATGCTCAATCGCGCCCGTTCTGGATATTATCATCCCCATGAAATCAATCGTGGCTTACCGTTAAATTTGCGACAGAAATACTTTGAACCCAAGAGTCAAGGATGGACAATTAAACCCGACATTCGCCAGATGGTAGAGTTTCGCCCAATTAATTTAACCGAAACGGTTTTACCCTTATCCCAGGTGGATATTATTTTCCTGCGAAATGTCTTGATCTATTTCGATATCGAGATGAAGCAAGAAATATTAGCTCGGTTACGGCGGGTATTACAACCCGATGGCTATTTATTTCTCGGCGGTGGGGAGACAACAGTCAACTTAGATAATGCCTTTGAACCCGTACAATTTGATAACGCCGTGTGTTACAAATTGCGAGCCTAGGTCATTGGTCATACTATCGAAGCGTGGGGGGCTGGGGGAGCAATAGAACCCCGCCCTCAACGAAACGAAGGAACAAAGTGAAGTAGGGCGGGGATGCCTTCACTCCCTCCGGACAAAAAGCAGGCATATTGAATACCTGCTTTTTGCATTATTCAAAGGTCTATACTAAAATGTATGGCATAGATTTAAGTCAGCCATGCTAGTATTTGAGGCGAAATTACGAGGAACAGACGAGCAGTACGCTATCTTGGATGAGATGATTTGTACCGCTCGTTTTGTGCGTAATTCTTGTCTTCGTTACTGGATGGACAGCCATCGGGTCAACCCTTCGACTTCGCTCAGGGTCAACAAATATGACCTCAATAAATATTGCCGGGTACTCAGGGAGCAGTTTGAATGGTGCAAGAAGCTTTCAGCTCAAGCTTGCCAAGCTAGTGCCGAAAGAGCATGGAGCGCCATTGCTAGATTCTTTGATAACTGCAAGAAAAAGGTTCCAGGCAAGAAAGGTTTCCCAAAATTCAAAAAACATCAAACCCATGGCTCAGTCGAGTATAAGGTTGATGGGTGGGTGCTATCGGATGACCGATTGACCATCACATTTAGGGATGGCTTCAAGGCTGGAACCTTTAAAATGTGGGGGACTCGTGACTTACACTTTTACCAAAAAGAGCAAATTAAACGAGTACGTGTTGTGCGTCGAGCTGATGGGTATTACGTTCAGTTTTCCATCAACCAGGAGCGAAAAGAACACCATGAACCCACTAATAGGATGGTAGGGATAGATGTCGGTTTAAACCACTTTTACACTGACTCTGATGGCAACAAGATTGAAAACCCTAGGTTTTTGAGGAAGGCGGAGAAAGCCTTAAAAAAGGCACAAAAACGTGTTTCCCGTAGAGCAGAGGGTTCCAAAAATCGCATCAAAGCCATCCAGAAGTTGGGTAGAACGCATCTCAAGGTGTCAAGGCGGCGTAAAGACTTTGCGGTAAAGACTGCAAGGGCGCTTGTCCAGTCGGCAGACTTGGTAGCCATTGAAGACCTAAAAGTGCGAAACATGGTCAAAAACCATCATTTAGCCAAGTCAATATCTGACGCTAGTTGGACCTTGTTTAGGCAGTGGTTGGAGTATTTCGGGAAAGTATTTGATGTGCCAGTAATTGCTGTTGCACCTCATTTCACGTCCCAGGACTGTTCCAATTGTGGAGAGGAAGTGAAGAAAGCCTTGTCCACTCGCACTCATAAATGTCCGCATTGCGGTTATTTAGATGACCGGGATGTTAATGCTGCCATCAACATTTTGATGAAGGCGCTGCAAGGTATAGCACAACTACCGAGGGGCACTCGGAAAGTTACGCCTGGGGATGAGATGACCCACTGCTTGGAGGGGGAAACCCCAAAAAGTAAGGTTGCTCGTAGAGCCAGGAACTCCCGTCAGCGATGAGGGGAATCCCCACCTTCAACGAAGTAAGGTGGGGAGAATGTCAAAATACAGAAATACTCAGCAAGCTGATTAGTCCATGAACACTACCCAAGAGCAAATCCTAGAACGCTTAAAGCTTCTTCCTAAAAGTAGGCTACCAGAGGTATTGTTATTCGTTGATTTCCTCCTCAGTCGTCTCCAACCCCCCATCCAGGCTACACAAAATACAAAATCATCCTTTGCCCAAGCACTGACCAAATTCCGCGCTCAAGTTGAAGCTGAAGGAAGTGATATTGAAGAAAGAGACTTCTTTGCAGATGTTCGAGATCGTACCCCAGCTCCAGAAAAAGCGAGGTGGTAATATTGCGCTTCCTCCTCGATACAAACATCATTTCTGAACCCTTTAAGTTAAAACCATCCCCTTCTGTTGTCGCCAAACTACAAGAAAACAGTGAAGAAAGTGCCATCGCTTCTGTTACATGGCATGAGCTACTTTACGGATTTCATCGTCTTCCCCCATCACGTCGTAAACAACAGCTTGAAACCTATCTCTTCGAGACGATTCAACCTCACTTACGGATTCTGGCTTATGACAAAAAAGCCGCTGAGTGGTTTGCTTCAGAGCGAGCCAGATTAGCAGCCTTAGGACAACCTCCATCCTACATTGACGGACAGATTGCTGCAATTGCCCAGGTCAATAACCTTATTCTTGTAACACGCAACATTAGCGATTATCAAAGCTTTACAACTCTTGAAATCGAAAACTGGTTTTGGTAATCCCATTGCGAAGTGAGCGAATGACAAATGTCAACTTCCCACCGTTATAGCAAGTCGCTCTGGTGTATTTACAACTCCCTTCTCTGAAGCTGAGTCCAGATGGGATGTTCGTACAAACAAAGTGTAACTAGACCAGCGCGAAGCGCTATAACTTTAATTGTCTCCACCTACTTAGTCCTCTGCCTTAACAAAGACACCTAAACCAAAATCACAAGTTCTGTTCCTTGAAGAACATTTACTCATTTTGACATTAATCTCATATCTATCCTCTGCTGGAGGAACAAAAGGGACAACCGCGACAGCATAATCCGTCATATCAGAGGCGACGACATTCCCTTGCATATCTTCGACGATGATATCAACATCCTCACAACTCTTATTGCAAACAGCAACAAAACTGTACTCTCGACTGGGCGATAAAAATACCGTCTTTGGTGCTTGCGCCCCTCTAGAGAGTCTGGCTACCGTTCGCGGAAAGACCAATTGATAACCCTCCTTGTCTTGGGCTTCAATGACTGCCCGAATTTGAGCTTCGACTTCTTGCTCGGATTCGTTTAGGGGTCGAGCCGTTGCGGTAATCTGAACTGTTGTCACTGAAAACAGCGCTAGGGTAGACACAATCAGACGTGTAACAATCTTCATGGCAATGATGGTATGGTATGAAGCCCAAATCGATATATTGTACACCGTCAGTTCGCGATCGCCTATTCTTCAGTAAGAGTAGGAGGATACTATTTCCTAGCAAAGGACAAATGACGAATGACGAATGACTAAGACTCCTCCACAGGCAAAAACTCCTTCGTCTCCGGTGAATATTCCCAAGCAACTCCGTCTGGATCTTTACTTTGACTCCATTGGGCAAAATCCGGGTCAGATTTGCGCTTGCCGATCGTACTCGAATGAACATCGAGTCGTTTGGCTAATTCTGCCTGAATCAAAGCCTGACCCTCTTTTTCCTCAGATTGCTCAGATTGAGGTGATGGCTTCTCCGGCGGGGATTCGAGTTTTTCCTGAATGTCCGCTTCCTCAGTCTCAGACTCCCAAGCACTGGACTTATCCTCTATCTCCTCCTCCGTCTCATCCTCTTCATCTTCCATCAGCCATTGAACCAGCTTTGGGGCTTGATTGGTCAAGGATTCAGACTCTTGTTCCGGTAGCGGTTCACTACTGTCAAAGATACTTCCCAGGGCATTAGCCGTGAGAAAGTAATAGACGATACCTTTATCCTCGTAGTCTCGACGCTTCGCCCCAAATTCTTCTGCCTTTCTATCCAAATATCGTTGGGCGGCGGTTCCAGAGATATTCGCTTTCATCGACAAATCAAGCGGAGTCAAGCACCCCTGATTGTCTTTGATCAGTTGATTGAAAAAAGGATTAACTTGCTTACTCCATTGCAGCCACCGATACTGCTGCCAAATTTTCAGCAGAATAATCACAACCAAAAGCGCAAGCAGATAGGGCCACGTTTTAAACAACAGGACGAATACAAACGCGATCGGGAGTAGGAGAATCAGAATCCCTGTAGTACTGCTATCAATTACTTTTCCGGTCATATCCCTGCTTGCAATTATCTCTTAAGCGTAAGCGAATTGAATTACGATAACGATGGCATTCCCTTGACTGACAGCCCAGCCTTAGCTGGCTCTAGCCTAACTCAAGCCGTTGATTGGCATGATGCCTATCTCAACAGTTTACGGGTTCTTGAGCCAGGTTGGTCAGCGAGAGGCGTTTTAACATCGCTGCCCGTGCTTGCTTTGCTAACGTATCATCTAGGGGCATCAAAGTGATAGGGGTTTGGTACTTTTGTTTTAATCCGGTTTGGATCAGCCAATCAGCGATAAAGGGATTTTTGGGCAAAAGTGGACCATGGGAGTAGGTCGCGATCGCGTTTCGATAAAATGCCCCTTCCATCCCATCCTCGCCGTTATTCCCGTAGCCTTTCACCACCTTACCCAGGGGGGAGACATTCCCCAAATAGGTACGCCCACCATGATTTTCAAAACCAATCACAATCGGCTTACGTCCCAGCATCTGTTCTAAGTCTTGGGCGAGGGGAGAGGCGGTTAACTCGAAGACGACATTGCCAATACAGCGACGGGCATTGGGTCCCGGATGCTTACTGACAAAATCCAATAACCCTAATCCTTCAATCCGTTGACCTAAGGCGGGTTCGTAATAGTGACCCAACAGTTGCGGGGAACCGCAGGTAAACACACCAGGGGTTCCGGTTTCCAGTTTCTGGCGTAAGGTATCCGCTTTTGCCCCGCGCAAGTCTCGCATGACAATTTCCTGTTGTCGGTCTTGGGCGCCACCCCCCATAAACACATCGACCTGGTGGAATTGGTCAGCCGAGGTTTGCTGGTCGAGGGGTAGGACATTCACCCGAATCCCCCGCCATTGAGCGCGTTGTTGGAGGCAGATCACATTACCGCGATCGCCGTAGGTACTCATTAGGGTCGGGTATAGCCAGCCAATCGTTAGTTCTAGGTGTTCGGGATTCATCGTTTTTGCTTACTCTCTATCTAAGTTTTACAGGCTGACTAGAGGGAAAACGGAAAGAAGTCCTGTAGAGACGGGTTAGACGGGTTTAGCCACAATCGTAGAGACGGGTTTAGGGACTGTAGGGGCGGGTTTAGGGACTAAATTCACCTATTCACCGATAAATGAACAACAAAACCCGCCCTCCTCACCGATAACAGTTCAACCCAACCCCCCTGGCAAATCATAAAATCAGCCTCTAAAAATACCACTTTTTATACTTTTTGTCAAAAAAAGATTTTGATTTTTACAAAAATACATGCATCGAACCCCAACAGGCTTGAGTCGGAGGAGTACCGCTTTTTGACGCAAAAGAAAGGGGTTCAGCTTACGATGAGGCGACTTTCCCTAAAAACGCACATAAAAAACACCTATTATTAGTATAGACAAATCGCTGAATCCACGCAATTTCGTTGCTTATTGCAAATAATTCTCACATTTTTTTTGCCCGTTAAGCTCTGTTAATCAACAAATATCAAATCAAACTCACGCTCGTTAAAAGTTTTAGTTATACTTGCACCGTACCCTGGGATCAGAAACTGTAGGGGCGCATAGCGTGCGCCCGATTCAATGGTTACATCCAATCCACAATTTTAGCTGTCAATCCAGTAGTGGCGTGGCACACCTTATTTGATAGATTAGATTCGGCTTGTAGTAGGGAACCTTAGCCCTATATCCTGTTGGGTTTCCTGTCGTCAACCCAACCTACAACCTAATCCCCAATTTTAGTGTCAGTCCAGTAGGAGCAATTCATGGATGACTGCTACAGATGGTTGTTTAGGCTTATTATCTAAAATACTAAAAATTATCGTGGTTAATACCAAATCCGCCTTTATTACACCCTTTTAAGGAGGCGATTGAAATCGCTGCTACACAAGCAAAGTCCGCCTGCGCGGACTGGATTATCACGGGGGTAGCTAACCCGGATTTGCTATAACTTGGACATTGTGTGCTGTCCCTGACAGGTTCCCCATGCTGAATAAGCAGAGGTAAAAATGAAGGTGAACATGAACTTAGCATCACTTTATGAGGTTGAATATGACCAATGGTTAGCGCGAACCATTAGTTTGTTAAAAGAAAACCGATTCAATAAGTTGGACAAAGACCATTTAATTGAAGAGTTGGAAGACTTGAGTCGGCGCGAGAAAAAAACAGTTGAAAGGTTTCTAGAACAAATTATTCGACATTTGCTACTTTTGCAATATTGGACGTCAGAACATGAATATAATGCCAATCACTGGCAAGCCGAAATTATGAGCTTTAGAACCCAAATCAATGAAGATTTAACCCAAAACTTACGAAATCATCTCCAAGAAAATCAAGTCAATATTTATGAAAAAGCCTTAAACTACGTGAAACAAAAGACTGGATATGAGGTAGATTTTCCTGAAAACTGTCCTTATACTCTCGACCAATTATTAGAGATGAACTGGCTACCCGAAAAAAGTTAAAATTACTGTTTTTGTCAGATGGGTTAATGACCAATGACAACTCACAAAATCTGCCGTCCTGTCAGTAATCCCCGCACTTCTAACATTGCGGAATAGGTGGGTAAAATATGTAGGGTTTCATCGGCTGGGGTATGCTCTAATGCTGTTTTAATCGCCTCCTCTAAATCCTCTTTAATAATTAACTCACAAGGATGTTCTGCCTCAGATTGAGAATACTTCAGGCGCAATGCCATATCATAAACGCGATCGCCACTGACCACAATCGTTCCCCCTAACGCCACCAGCTTCTCCGTGTCCACGTCCCAAATCCAAGACACATCGGTTCCATCTGGGGTACGGTCATTCAATACGACTAACTTCGTCGAGGCTCCCCCCTGTTTTTGGATATCATGAACTGCCCGAATCGTTTCATTCATCCCTACCGGATTTTTCGATAACAGAATCCGCACCTTCTTCCCCTGCACCACCAATTCCTCGGCGCGCCCAAATGCGGCTTTAAAGGTTTTAACCGTGTCGTAAATGTCCGCCCGTTCAATCCCCAATTCCTCTGCCACTAATCCAGCCGCCAGGGTATTATATTTGTTATAAATGCCAATTAGGATTTGGGGCCACTCCTGACTATTTACCGCTAAAGAACTCTTACTAAAGCCACAACTCGCACAGTGATAGTCCCCTAAATGAGACAGGTAAACCCCCTTGTAATCCAGGGGATAGCCGCAACTGGGACAGTAAATCGAATCGACAGCATGGGGAATTTCTTCCAAATAGCGATCGGGTTCATTTAAACCGAAAAATCGCACCGTTTGCGATAACTGCTGACCTAGATAACACAGTGTCGGATCATCAGCATTCAAAATCACCCGAGTTTGAGCAGGAAGCGGTGCGATCGCCTTCAGCCAGCGCTGACTAATTGTATCTACTTCCCCATAGCGATCCAGTTGATCTCGAAACAGATTTAAACCCAAAATCACCTGAGGCTGACAATCCTGCAACAGCAACGGTAATATATTTTCATCCACTTCTAAAATGGCGTAATCGGCATCCAGCAAACCCACCATATTGGTATGCTCCATCAACGCCGTCACCAACCCATTAATCAAATTCGCACCCGTGGCATTATGCGCCACTCGCCACCCCTGACGCTCTAACAGAGTCCGCAACAATAGAGCCGTCGTAGTTTTCCCATTCGTCCCCACAATCAGAATCACCCCACGCCGTACCTGTGCCAAAAGCAACGGCAAAGCATGGGGTTGAATTCTGCGGGCAATTGACCCTGGCAATACACTTGCTGCCCCTAAACGGAATCCTCGCACCAACGAGGTAACGCTTTTAGCCGCGCCTACCGATAAACTCAGACGCACTTGATCTAGCACTGATTGACTCACATCCACACTCCTCCCAGACGGGGCAGCTTCTCGGTTCCCTGAGCTTATACTAGGTTATTTACTCAGCCATCTATAGCTCGTCAGCATAATATTCTACCTATATGAGTAAGTTTGTAGTTGCGCTTTAGCGCCATAAACGTCTGCATCGCCCACTATAAACCTTTCACTCCAACCTTGGTCAGGGCGGGTTTAGTCGCATCTGGTAGGGAAGCAACGATAATAGTGAAACCCGCCCCTACACAGACGCCATGTCCTCGATGGTAGCGAAGAGTCAACACTATTTCACCGACTCATGATGCTGTTGCACCACTTGAACCAATCGACCCCCGCAATTTAAAATATCATCGGCTAACTGAACAATCCACAGATTTGGCAGGGCTTGAGGTCTAACCGCTAAAACATTGGCAAGGGCATCGTCCTCTCTACCCACGCCTAATAACTCAGTACAAACAATCAACGCCACCGCCGCCGAACGACTCACTCCAGATTGACAATGGATGAGTAAATCCCCCTGGTTCGACGAAATCAAATTAGTAAATTCGATAATTTGCAGGATATGCTCTACTGTGGGCAAGACATATTCGGGATCATCATGGGGCATATCAATATCATCAAACTCTAATCGCAAATGGTGAGGAATGCGAGTATAACCCGGAGGCGGAGCAACCCCCGGAGAACCAATGGAAATCAGGTAGCGAATCGATGACCCTGGTGTTTTCGACCAGAGATATTCACTGGCTTCACTAAATGAACCAATCCAGAGTTTAGGTAAACCCGGAATTTGAATAGAACTCGCCGCCATTGCTGAGGTATCCTGCACGTCGCGATTCATCGCCCCCTTGAGTTTTTCAATCACCGCCGCTGCTCTATCTCGAACATAAGCATCTTCATCATTAAGCGCTTGTCGAATACCCGCTATCACTGTTGGTGTGCCAATATTTCCCAAGGCTTCCACCACTCGTGTGCGGACAAAGACATCTCCATCGCTAAGTGACTGTAAAATTCCCGCAATGGCAGTTTCAGTGCCAATTTCACCTAATACGGACACAGACGCCGCCCGAACTTCTAAGACAGGATGATAAAGCCCTTCCAGGAGAATAGAAACCGCGTCTTCGCTCGCCAGATTTCCTAAGGCATAGACAGCTTTGGTGTGAATATAAAAGTCTGGGTCATAGAGCGCCCGTTTTAATTCTTCGAGTGCAGCATCACTTCTGAGTTGTCCTAACGCCCATGTCGCTCTACCGCGAACATAGTGATCCTCATCTTCTCGCAAAACCTGTAGGAGTGGGTCAATTGCCACGGGATTGGCGATACGTCCCAACGCCGTCGCCGCCCGCCAACGGACTTGAGCATCCTCATGGTTTAGGGCGTCCAAGAGTCCCGTAACTGCCTGTTCACTACCGATTTCCCCTAATGCCCATGTTGCCCACTTTCGCACCTGCGGGGATGAATCTCCCAAGGCTGCAAGTAAATGAGTCACTACTACATCACTACCAATTTGAGCCAGTCCCCACGCTGCCCAAGCCTGTACGCTATTATCGTCCTGGTTGAGTCCTTGCAGGAAAACTGGAATCGATTGTTCTGAGCGCATTCGGGCTAAGGAGCGAATTTTATGCACGACTGAAGCATTATCAGGGTTAGTCATTAAATTAAGTCACAAGTCAAACGTCAAAAGTTAAAAGTCATTTGTCATTTGTCATTTGTCATTTGTCATTTGTCATTTGTCATTTGTCATTTGTCATTTGTCATTTGTCATTTGTCATTTGTCATTTGTCATTTGTCATTTGTCATTTGTCATTTGTCATACTCGCTCCCTTGAGAAGCAAGCTACGTTTATGTAAGGGGTTGAGGAACATTTACAGAACTTAACATCGTTCGGTTTTTTTCCACCGACCTACTGAGTCCGTTGTAAGTTATCACGAACAAAAAATCCGATTGCGAAAGAAGTAATCGAAAGACGCCATAGCGGAACTCAGCTATACGTCAACAAAAACTGGATTTGCGATCGCGGCACTGCCAGAGGCAATGGCGATTAGGTCATTCGCGTCTACACCTTTGAGACGGGCTAATGTTTCATCACCAGAATTGATCAGAGCATGACCCTTATTCCCACCGCTTCCCTGAGTGATGGTCAGCTCTTCAAAGGTCAGTCCATTGGCTAACCCAAAAAAATCTTCACCCAGATGAAAATCTATTATTGTATCAGTTCCTTCGCCAAGGGCAAGCACAAACGTATCACTACCCTGTCCCCCAGAGAAATCGTCTCCCGTGAGAGTGTCATCCCCTAAACCGCCCCAAAGTAGGTCATCGCCGTCATCACCCCAAATTTGGTCATGATCATCGCCGCCATAGAGGAAATCATTTCCACCCTTACCGCCAATCCGATCATTCCCTTTACCACCATAAATGATGTCATCACCGCCAACCATACCACCAGAGGAACGGTGGTTAAAGTCACCGCGCAGGATATCATTACCCTCTTTGCCGTAAATAATATCATTGCCTAAACAGCCAGCGATGATATCTTTATCCGCACTACCTTGTAGATGGTCATCTGATGCACTACATTTAAGCGGGGACTGATTATCTGTAGTCGTTGGCTCAGATTCGGGTTCAGATGTCAATTCTGATGTCGAAGTTTGAGTATTAGGGGTTGAGTCTGTTTCTGTATTTGAGTCACTCGAAGTTTGAGTATTAGGGGTTGAGTCTGTTTCTGTATTTGAGTCACTCGGAGTTTGAGTATCAGTCTTTGAGTCTGTTTCTGTCGTTGGTTCAGGTGTCGGAATTAATTCATCTGTATCCAGGTCAAGTTTGGCATTTTCTGACCCAATCGTCACCTGACGAGTTTCAGTATCTGTCTGTCCATCATCATCCCAGTCGCCAGCAAAGGTCACTTGGTAGGTTCCAGTGGGCAACTGTATTTGATAACCACCTGCGTTCCAAGTCGTCGTTGTGAAACGTTCGTTAGTTGTAGTGTTAACGGCTGTGACATTAATTCCGCCCAGTCCTTCACCGACGCTATAAAATTGATCATCTGTAATCTGGTCGTCAAAAACAACTCCCATTAACCAGGAATTGCCAAAATTGAAGCGATTGCCAAAGTTCTGGGTGATGACCAGTGATCCAACCTGGGTGGTTGGGTCATTTTCGGGAATAATCGAAAGACCCACTTCCCGAAAATTCAAGTTCATAATATTATTGCGGTGACCGTGGGACGCTTGTATCCCAGTTGAAGTGAAACCCCAATCAATAGCAAAGCCCGCATGTCCGTGAAAAACGGAATCAGCATACGTATAGACATTCTCACCCACAGTAGACCAGTTATAGCCAGTATTAGCAATCCGCTGACTCAAATTCAATTCCCCAGGTAACTGATGGGACTGGGTATCTGCTTGGATCATCAACTGATTATGGTTTTGCGCCGCCTCTTGGAGTTGATCTGACCAGGCTAAGGGTTGAACGGGTTGGAGATTCGCCCATTGAGTTTGCAATACATCCAGATCAACATTAAAGTAGTCCAACGCGAAGTTAACATCAGCATCGGCTGAATTAATTAATAAATCAAGTTCGCCGACTGGGTTGAGCCTCATCCGGTTGATCAACTCCAGCATTTCCTGTTCTTGAGCAGTCGGTTGAGAGGGATTGGATTGTTGAGGTTGCATCGGTAGTACCCTGAAGTGTGGTTGTTAACTCCAGTCTCAACAACCGATGATTGCGATCGCGTTTTCGCTAGGTTTTCGTTATGTGTGCGTAACTTTACCTGTTTCCTGTTTCCTGGCTTTTATTGACTTTATTGCGCTGGTATGATAATCCAACGGTTCAGTTTGGGCGATCGCTTGAACTCCTCAGCCAATCAGGGATAATCAGAAACAGGGGATTTCATCTAAACTAACGTTGTAACTGTAATATGACCTTTGACTCATTGCCTGTTCTCAGTCAACATCTAACCAATCGCGATTCTTATAAACGTCTCATTGCCCAATGTCTGGTCACTCTGATTGCTGTCCTCGGCTGTTTGCTGGTATCAACACCATCAGCCCTAGCCGAACTCAATGATGATCACTTTGACGGCAATATCTTTGCCCTCTATGCAGGGAATGGTTCCCTAGTCCCGCCGCGTGTCACTCTGGCAGACTCCATAAAAGCACATAAACCAGCCTTGCTGGTGTTCTATATCGATGACAGTAAAGACTGTAAGCAGTTTTCCACCGTGGTGTCCCAGCTACAAGCGCCTTATGGACGGGCGGCGAGTTTTATCCCCATTAGCGCGGATACTCTGTACGACAAACCGAGTGATGACCCAATGAAACCGGGCTATTATTATGAAGGATTAGTCCCCCAAACCGTTCTCATTGACCAAGAGGGTGAGGTTCGGTTGAATGAAACGGGACAAGTCAGCTATGAAAAAGTCGATGATGTCTTTCGGGAGGTTTTTGACTTACTTCCCCGTTCTGAATCACTAGATTTAAAACGGCGATCGGTTAACGAGATTAATACGGAATTAAGCCAAGATTGACGATACCAGGGAGTTTGGGGAAGAACAGCCAAAATAGTAATATTAAAATAGCTCCAATTTCCCCAGCTCCCAGACGCGCCATGGCACGTCTCTACACGCGCCCCTGCTGCCCCAATCAACTACGATCGCACATCTGATGTCACGGGTCTACAGCACCGAGGAACTGATCCAAATTTTGGCAGAGGAACGTCGCGCCTGTATGAATGGTCAGCGTCTGAATCTAGCCGCTTCTGCATCGGGTAATCCGGTGATTGACCGATTTCTTCAATCTGAAGGGATTCAAAAATTTAGTGCTTATCGGGATTTTAAAGCAGCAGTTCACCACTACCAGCGACAACATCAGGTTTCAGGTATTGTGTGGCGACAGTTAACCCTCAACGGAATAACCTTGCGTTATCCGACGGTGCATGATCAGTTAGTGGCGTTAACTCGTGACGTAGAAATAATCAAAGCCGCTAAACCGTCAATCTTGGAGTTTTGGCAACAGGTGACTCAGGGTATGGACTTGTACCTGAGTATCCGTCTCGGCAAAGACTATCGCCAAATTCAGCCTGACGATGTGGAGGCGATCGCATCGCGAACGGAATGGGTTAACCTTTTACATTATGGGAATTCCCAGATTCTGGAAATCATCCTTCAGCTTGGTTGGGGAAAGCCGGAAGAAGCCTCTTACCGCCGGGGATGGCCCGCCTCCGGTAGCGAATATGTTCATGCGGTTCCCTTAGGTCAACGTCCTATTTGTTAATTTTACAGATATGGTATCTTACTCAAATATCAAATATCAATCAGCAATTTCTTGAGTCAAGTTAGAGTGAAATAGGAGATCATTTTTTCTCCTGAAGCACAGGAGGATATGGGAACACTTAGCGCTAGCGATCGCGCCAAAGTTTTAGATGCAATTGAGATACACCTGAGATATGAACCCGAAAAGCTGAGTAAGAGTCGGATTAAGCGTCTCAAGGCGATCGCCCAGCCTCAGTATCGGTTACGGGTTGATGATCTGCGAGTCTTCTACGATGTGATTTACACTGTAGATACTGGGACAGTAGAAATTCTTGCTGTTAAAGAGAAAACTGAAGCAATCAAGTGGTTAGCTGAGTACGGGAGACCAGAATTATGAAGCAGGTATCAATTGAACAAGTAAGCCAGGATTTACCGGGTTACTTACAGGTAGCTGAAAAGGATTATATTGTTATTACTCGTGAGGGAGTGGCAATTGGTATTTTAATTGGTTTAGAAGACTCGGAAGATTGGTGGGAAGAGTTGCTTTTACAGAATCCACAGTTCCTTAAGCGAATAGATAAGGCTAGAAGCAGTTTGAGGCAAGGAAAGGGTATTAGTCTGGAAGAGATGCGGAAGAAGTATGAACTGTAATTGCATTTGATACAGGACATCTCGACCAATTATGCCAACTGAACGTCTTGGCGGAAGAGAATATTGCTATGACCACAACTCTACTCATCCAAACTGAAACCACTCCCTTAAAGATTTCGCTACCCGCGATCGCGCCGATGACTCGCGAGGAGTTCTACAGCTTTTGCCAAGCCAATCGAGACTTGCGTATCGAACGTACTGCGGCTGGGGATGTTGTCATTATGCCACCTGCTTTTTCAGATACCGGAAACCGCAACTTTAATCTGAAGTTCCCCCCGTCCAGATGTACTACAGGGGACTGAACTCCTACTGCATAAGCATTTTAGCAATTTAGCCCCCTCAAATCGTACCCATGTATATTTAAGATTTTCTTAATAGTCTTAGGAGAGAATCTGTGAGACAATTGTAGTCATGTACATAGAGCGTGTTCCTTGCCAGAAATTCTCCTCCAGCCGTATTACTTCGCTCCTCTTACCGCGAAGGCAAGAAAGTGCGGAAACGTACCCTAGCTAACCTATCTAAATTGCCGGATGAAGCCGTAGACGGCTTAAAAATCCTTCTCAAAGGAGGCAAAGCCATTGAAGACATCGAAGAAGCGTTTAACATAGTCCGTTCTCGCCCTCACGGTCACGTTGCCGCTGTG
>NZ_JAVJTO010000130.1:0-18430 GCF_040220235.1 Coleofasciculus sp. B1-GNL1-01 | reverse complement strand
ATTTTATATAACTCTCACTTTTAAAACTTTTTAATACCAGACCATACTCAAAACTTTTTCCCACTTCTAACAAGCCACATATATTTAACCTTTTTCCTTTCTTTTTTGTTTGTTCAATTCTTTGCAAGTTCTCCTCTTTTTTCCCAAGTATATATTGGCGTATACCACAAGCTAAAACCTGACTCATCTAAGTATTTTAAGCAAATTTTCCCGGCGGCTTCTGCCCATTGGAGCATCTCTAAGTCCGCCTTCTTGTCGCTCTTGCTCTTGAGTCTTGCTTATTCACCAGAGACGTTCTTGTTCTTTTCCAGATATATTTTTTTTTTAGAATTCTTCGTAACTGACGTTCACTCAGTTTTACTTTCCTTTCCTTTAACAAAATCTGTTCAATTCTCTCATAATTACCGACCGAACACCAACAAATATTAAAAACGGTTATTTCTTGGGCTGCGGCGTAGTCTTAGGGACACATTTTTACATTTACACCAATAAAGTCAGCCTACACATCTAATCCACAACAAGCCATCTGGGACTCTTCATTACAAAACTTCATACAGTGCCGTTTTCTTTTGTCCGACTACTTATCATGTCATTCTGAGCGAAGCGAAGAATCTGGACAGATGCTTCGCGTCACTCCGTTTCACTGCGTTTTGTTCAGCATGACAAATTCTACATTAGACTGCAACTTGGTATAAGTTTGTGATTGGTGGGTTACGGCGGATATTTCATTAAAAGGTTACTGAAAAAAGGGGATAACCGCCTAACCCACCCTACCGATAGGGTACAGGTATTTTGATGGATTATAACCGTAGGGGCGCACCGACGTGCGCCCTTTCCCCTCCACCAATATGCGTTCGATTGAACCGTATGGTATCCTGCGTAAATCTGTGAAATCTGTAAAATCTGTAAAATCTGTAAAATCTGTAGGGGCGAGTCGCTGCATCAATGTGCGGAGGAAGAATTAACTGATATCGACTCGCCCCAGCATCAATGTGCGGAGGAAGAATTAACTGATCTCGACTCGCCCCAGCATCAATGTGCGGTATTAGATATTACCAATACCCACCGGAGGGCGACCCGACATAATTAAAGGTTGGATGGTGTTAATTAAATCCGGCGGGTCGCCCCTACAGTATTTTTCTATTCTAAAGACAAACGGCGGGTCGCCCCGACAAGGTTGGTGGGCAATGCCCACCCGACGGGATGGGGTTTCGGCTTCTCGGATGCTCTGAAGTTCCTCTACACGGTACAATGCTCAAATTAAAGGAGCAGTCTTCTTAACCGTATGCCTGGGTTTCATTTTCTCAATCGCTATTTCGTCCCCCTTCTCCTGTTTAGCCTCTGCCTTAGCGCTGTGCTGCTTTTCTCGAATACAGCCACTTTGAGTCAAACCTCTCTACCCAACACTAACTCTGATTCTTCCTTGTCTCTCACTGAAACGGTGCGTAAAACTGTATTGGACAACGGCTTAACTGTTCTCACCAAAGAAGTCCATTCCGCCCCAGTTGTCACCGTCCAAGTGTGGTATAAGGTGGGTTCACGGGATGAAACCCCAGGATTAAATGGAATCTCGCACCAACTGGAACATTTAATGTTTAAAGGAACGACTAATCGTCCGATTCAATTTGGTCGCCTACTGAGTGCGTTAGGGGCAGATTCCAATGCGTTTACCAGTTACGATCAAACGGCTTATTACAACACCGTTCAGCGTGATAAACTCGAAGCTTTGCTGATTCTGGAAGCAGATCGGATGCAAAATGCCCAGATTAATGCTGAACAACTGGCGACGGAAAAAGGGGTGGTTATTTCAGAATTGGAAGGGTACGAAAATGAGCCAGGATATCGCCTTGATCGCGAAATCATGCGCCAGGTTTTTCCTAATCATGCCTATGGATTACCTGTTGGGGGGACGAAGGAGGATGTAGAAGGGTTTACGCTAGAACAAGTTGAGGATTATTATCGCACCTATTACCGTCCTGATAATGCCACGGTGATTATTGTCGGTGATTTTGAAACGGATGCGGTGTTGAAGGCGGTGAACCAGCATTTTGGCACTATTGATGCACGTCAGCCTGGGGATGGGGACACCTCGGCTTCGCTCGGTGTGTCAGATGAGGGAGATAGGGACACCTCGGCTTCGCTCGGTGTGTCAGATGGGGAGAATTTGGTGATTTTGGAACAACCGGGTAGTGCAGCGCTGGTGCAGGTGGTTTATCCTCTCCCGAATGTGACTCACCCGGATGTTGCCGCTATTGATGTGATGGATTATATTTTGACATCAGGACGGAGTTCTCGCATCTATCAGGCTTTAGTCGAGTCGGGATTGGCAAGTGATGCAGGGGGATATGCGGCGAATTTTCACGATCGCGGCTGGTATGCTCTATTTGTCACCACAGATCCTGGTGAAGATCTTAACGCGATCGCACGGGTTCTCCAAGAGGCGATCGCATCTTTACAAAATCAGGGTGTCACTGAAGCTGAACTGAATCGCGCTAAAGCCCAACTGAAAGCTGAACTGATTCTGGACAACCGCGATGTCACCAGTCAAGCCTTCCAATTAGGAGCAAATCATACCACCGCTGGGGATTATCGGTTTACGGATCAGTATTTAGCCGCCGTTGCTCAAGTCTCCAGCCAAGCGGTACAACGTGTTGCCCAAACCTATCTTACTCCCCAACAGCGTACCGTTGGCTTCTTCCAACCGACTCAGATTCAGGACGAACCCAGTCACGGTATCGGTGAATTTAGTAAAACAACGGAACATTTTTATGCTGACTCTCCCGTCGATCCCGCAGAAGTCGCCCAATATTTGCCTCCTGTGGTTGCAGATGCAACCTTAACCCCAACTCAACCCTTACCAGAACGATTGACGTTAACCTCAGGAGTACAAGTTTTGCTGTTACGCGATCGCAGTACACCTACTGTCACCTTAACGGGATATATTAAAGCAGGTCGCGCCAATGATCCCCCTCAAAAGTCCGGTGTCGCCGAACTTACCGCCGACAATCTGATGAATGGAACTCAGACTCAGGATGCATTAACCCTGGCTCAAGGTTTAGATGATCGGGGAATTGATCTAGACTTTTATACAGTGCGGGAAGGAACATTTATTACAGCGAGTGCCCTGTCTGTTGATTTATCCTCCTTAATTCAACCCCTCAGTGATGTCTTACAACGGGCAATATTTCCCCCAGATCAATTGGAATTAAGCCGTCAACGGGCATTAACAGATCTGCAAATCGAACTCGATGATCCCGCCTCTGTCGCCCAACGAACCTTAGCCCAAACCCTTTATCCCAAAGATCATCCCTTTCACAGTTTCCCAACGCCAGAAAGTCTGAGTCAGATTACTCGTGAGGATGTGGTGCAATTTTATCAGACCTATTATCGTCCCGATCGCACAATCCTTACCCTAGTCGGCGACTTTAACCCCCAGCAAGTGCGATCGCTCCTCGAGCAGGAATTCGGTAGTTGGACAGCCACCGGAAAGCCGCCCCAGTTAACTGTTCCAGCGGTTCAGCTACCTCCTAGCACCGTACAAGTCAATCGACGCTTACCCGGAAAATCCCAATCCGTCACCTTGATGGGAAACGACGCCATGAATCGCACTGATCCGCGATACTATGCTGCATTAGTTCTCAATCAAATCATCGGCGGCGATACCCTAGCCAGTCGATTAGGAAGCGTGATCCGCGATCGCTTAGGCTTAACCTATGGGATTTACAGTTACTTTCAAACCGGAATCTATGATGGGTCCTTTGTGATTGAAATGCAAACCGCCCCCGAAGATACTCAACGTGCGATCGCCAATACCATTACGCTACTGCAACAGATCCAAGAGCAGGGGGTAACAGCAACTGAGGTAGCTACCGCTAAACGCTCAATTACCAGCCAATATCCCGTCACCCTTGCCCATCCTGACAACTTAGCCCAAACCATTCTCGACCATCAAGTGTATGGGTTAACCCCCGATGAACTGCGGGAGTTTGTCCGTCACATTGAAGCCGTTAGCGTCAAACAAGTCAATCAGGCGGCGAAAGAATTACTCCATCCTGATAATCTAGTAATCGTAACGGCGGGTTCGTAGTTCGTAGTCGGGGCTTTAGCCCCAGATTCCGTTGGGTTTCGACTTCGCTCAACCCAACCTAATGGTGCAATATCTGAATAGTATGATGTCAATAAAAATGTGCTTAAATCACCCCTGGCAAAATCAATGGCTGCGCCGATGCGTAACCGCAATCATTGGACTAATTCTCGGAATTAACCTAGTATGCTTACCTGCGATAGCGGCGACTCCCGCCATAGAGGTCAACGTGAGTTTAGGCAATTCAGCCGATGAATTGAAGTTCTTCCCCAACCAATTTGAATTTGTCGCGGGCAAACGCTACAAACTATTGCTGGATAATCCCAGTCCCCAAAAGCACTACTTCACCGCCAAAGACTTCGCCGATGCGAGTTGGACTCAAAAAGTAGAAGCCGCCAAAGTCGAAGTTAAAGGGGCAATCCATGAATTAGAACTCAAACCCGGTGGCGAGGCTGAGTGGGTATTTGTGCCAATGAAACCCGGAACCTACGAACTCCATTGTTCAATTTCTGGACATACAGAAGCAGGTATGGTAGGAGAAATTACCATAAAACCTTAATAACTTGGGTTAAAAAAGGCGATCGCACGCACGTTGGTTAACTTTTCCTAAGATGAGTGAAGTGCGATCGCATCAGACGGGGTATGATTGAGACTATTTTCTGCCAACAATCCCCTAGACGCGATCGGCGGAATAAGGAAATAATAAGTAGGGCTTGCTGAATAAGTCTTGTGGTTATTCAGCAGCCCCTATTTATCCTCGCTTTGAGACTGACGAATGGGAATCTCAATCCAAAATCCAGTTCCTTCTCCTGGCTGAGAACTGCATTTAAATATTCCCCCATGTTTCTCCACAATAATTTGATAACTAATCGAAAGCCCTAAACCCGTTCCTTTACCAATCGGCTTAGTTGTAAAAAAGGGATCGAAAATTTGTGATTGAAGTTCTGGGCTAATTCCTGAACCACTATCAGCAATCTGAATGATGATATGACTTGGAGATGAGTCTTGATTTTTCTCTATTTGTGTGGTGTTATTCGGACTATATTGGTTCTCCACAGTCTTAGATTTAACACTTGTGGAAATCGTAATCCTCTGGTTATCTGGATTACAGTCTTCTAACGCATCGATCGCGTTGCTTAAAACATTCATAAAAACCTGGTTGAGTTGACTGGGATAGCATTCAACCAGCGGCAACTCCCCATAATTTTTGATCACCTGAATCCCTGGATGATTGGGTTTCCCTTTCAGACGATATTGTAAAATTAGTAGCGTACTCTCTATCCCTTCATGAATATCCACTAACTTTTTCTCGGCTTGGTCAAGGCGGGAGAAATTTCGCAACGACAAAACTAGCTTGCGAATCCGTTCCGATCCCATTTTCATCGACTCTAAAAGCTTGGGTAAATCTCCTTCTAAAAACTCCAAGTCGATGACATCTAACAATTCAATAATCTCTGGCTCTGGCTGAGGATAATATTTCTGATAGGAATGAATAATATTCAGTAAATCCTGAGCATACTGACTGGTATAAACCAGGTTGCCATAAATAAAATTCACCGGATTATTAATTTCGTGAGCTACTCCAGCAATCAACTGTCCTAGACTCGACATTTTTTCGGTTTGAATCAGTTGGGCTTGAGTTTGCTTGAGATGGTGAAATGCACTTGCCAATTGCTGCGCTTGGGCTTGAGTATGGGTAAATAATTCCGCTTGCTGAATCGCTACCGCCGCTTGATCGGCTAACTTTTTCAGCAGTTTAATCTCTGAGGGGAGCCAGTCTCGCCTAGCTTTACATTCTTGAGCAATTAAAAATCCCCAGAGAGGTTGCTCCCATCTGGGACAAGGAAGACTATCCAGCATAACTGGCATCTCATTAGCTTGAGGATTTTCCTGCCCAATGGGAACAATTAAAGCGGCTTGCACTTGGCAACGTTTTAAGAACTCTTGTTGATCCGGAGTTAATCGAGCTTGAGTGACATCCTTAATTACTCCTAAATTACCCCGCTGATACAATTGAATCTGGGCTTTCGAGAAATACTGCTGCGGATCGTCAATATCTAAAAGTGATAACCACTGACCTGTCATTGATTCCACAATAACTTGACCGTGGGAATCATCAGTAAACCGATAAATGATCACTCGGTCAGTGTTCAGCAGTTGACGAACTTCTCGTACAATCGTTTGTAGGGTGAGTTTCAGATCAAGAGTACTGCGAATTTGGTTGGTCACTCGCTGTAGCGCCCGCCCTTGCTCTAGAGATTGCTGTAACTTCGCGGTGCGTTCAGCCACTTGGCATTCTAAGTTACTATTTAGGGCTTGTACCTGAGCATAGAGTTTATATTGCTCGATCGCCATGGCAAAATGATGACCGAGTGCGATCGCCAGTTCAATGTCGTAATTCGTCCACGGTTGAGTTTGATTCCGTTTGACCTCTCGCCACTGGTCAAAAGATTCACGGGGACTGCGTTGTTTTTCATTGGGGTTAAACTCTCCCGCCCACAAAATTTCTTGCACCACTTGGGAGCGAAAAATACTTAGATAACCCAAGAATGAGGAGCGATAATACAAGGGTATTACTAACCAACCTCGAATTGGAGTCCCATCAAAGGCTGGAACTAGACTCGCCAACTCTGAGACTTGATGCAAATCGTTGACGATGAGTGGCTGACAACCGGCGGGAGTCGAATTGGATGCAGATGAGCCATTGGCTGGGTCAACGGTTCTATCCCCTGTTACCCATTGGACAAACACGGGATGCTCTTCAATCGTCGTCGGACTGTCTTCATCTCCAAATGTAGGTTGTGTACCATATATCAGGCACTCTGCCCTCGGATTCACCCGGTCTGGGGCGATATAGAGTCTACCTCCCCAACTCGATAGAGCGCTAACCGTTTCTTGTAAAGCAGCTTGGAGTTGAATTGTGGGTAACGAATGCAGCAAGGTGGAGACACGATTAATCGTCGCTTCGATCTGATGCTGCTGACGGGTTTGGGATAAGAGATTAGACTGAGCAATGGCAATGGACACCTGATCCACCACTGATTGGACAATCTGCAATTCCCGTTGGCTAATGGTACGGGGTGTGACGTGATGAGAGACTAACAGTCCCCAGAGTCGTTTCTGAGACCGTTGAGCCTGAATATCATAATGGACAATGGGTAAAACCATGGAAGACTGAACACCCATTGCTCGTAAATACTTGGTATGACAAGCATCGACAGGACGATAGTGAATCGGTTGCGGGGTGGAGCGATTCTCCGTTTCTGAGGGTTCTAAGGGTGATAAACCAATCAGCCCCTCGGAAACATCCACAATGGAACGCAAGCGCTCGGTGAGGTACAATTGACGCGCTTGTTCGGGAATATCATCCGCAGGAAAGTTTAATCCGTTGAGCGACGAAAGTCGATTGGTGTTGACTGATTCAGCAATCACCTGTCCACCACCCGACGCATTAAAGCGGTAAACCATGACGCGATCGGTTCCTAGCAACGATCGCACTTCTGCAACTGTGGCATTTAAAATCTCTTGTAATTCTAATGATTGGCGAATCCGATTCGTGATCCGGCGCAACAAGTCTTCTTGATCGAGTTCTGGTTGTAACACTGTCCTACTCCTATGAAACGCGGTCTGATTCTGGGTTAGAGGGCAATCCAAGTTACGAATCAGATGGTTAGCTCGATGCACCGATTTCGCAAATCTGTATGAATATACTTAACTTTATAGTGTAAGGATTCTTTGAGCTGAAATCAGTTTTCACATAACACTCAGCCGTGAGCGCACCCTAACCTGAACGCCCTGAGTTGTATGTCACGCCTTTAATGGGCATACCCTCCCACCTTTTACACCCCTGATCAGGATTCCCTAAAGACAAATTAGATGCACATCAGCGAATCAGACGGTATAGCAGTACCAAGACAGGTTAGGACATTCTGTACTGTTCCCTGTTCCCTGTTCCCTGTTCCCTGTTCCCTGTTCCCTCTTGGGATCAACTGATGTCCTTTCCGTACCTCGTAGTGCTATAAATGTGATTCTACCGTTTCCTCTGAATCACCTGAAAGCGCCAGAGTATGCGTCTGTTTCAGATTTACCGATCCACGAGTTTGCAGTTCGCCTGTGCTAAATGTTGTCGGATATGTTGACGAACATTCATCAGCATTTTTCCTAAATGATTCTCACCAGTTTGATCCTGACCACACCCCCAGTAGTAATCTGTGGGAGAATCTTCAACAATCATTTCTTCTCCGGTGTTCAGCAGGATTTGCTGAATATCAAGATGGGTCAGAAATTTGGTCAAAACCCCTCGCCACATAATCTGTTGTTTTACCTGTTCCCAATCAGGGCGATGATTCCGGGTGCGATCGCGTCCGAGGAGGGCGGCTTCCATTGGTGTTGCCACATTTTTGATTGTCCTGATCAAGGCTTCGTCTGTCGTCCCGACGAACTTGTGCGCCTGATAGTAATGCTCAACGGTTTGCCAACACCAGCCATCGATCTGGATCGGGTGGGGAGAGAAGTTGGAAAAGCAGCCATAGGGTTTCTCAACCTTATAAAAATAAATTGTCATGGCAAAACTGTCAAACTATTTCGCTGGGCAAAAAGCCTCGTCTGATGACGAGTCATGGTTTCGGGTGCGGCGTCGGAAAGGATGTCCCGTTAAGCCCACCCCAGATTTAAGGGTTTAGTTATCTAGTCCTTTTTATTGGTCAACCGACGGCTGATTGACACCTAAATCTTATAGTAGCGATCACGAGGCGTTTACGAGCAGGGAGATGAGGAGAGGGGGAGCTAGTACAGCGGGCATGGAAATACTTGAGCAGCTTTGTATCTGCGGGGTAGCAGGGGAGCAGGGGAAGTTTATGGCGTGAGGTGAATCGCCAGACCCGCTAAAACAATAGCAGCCTGACCTGACTCATCTAAGGAATCTCCTCTTGCTATCACTAGCCTAAACAGAGTTGCACTGAACTACTACTCTTGAGTGGTCTTCAGTTGCATTGCTCCCAGCAAATTAATTGAGGAAATATTAGCGGCTATGGTTGGGCTGCTATTGTTAATTTGGATCGTTTCACTATCTGATGTGGCAGATATTACTGATACAAGCGAAATAAGATTGATAGTTATTTTACCTCCTGAACTCGACAGTGAACGGGAGTGTAATATCTGTCACTGGAAGCTTTATTGCTTGCTTCAATTTTTAATGTATCACTGTTCCGGACAATGGTGTCAAAATGATAAACTAATTTACTTTCCGTTAAAATTTGTAATGTAATGGGGGGAATGTCAAAAAAAAAAGAGTCACTTGCGCGACTCTCTTGATTATCAGGGTGCATCTACATATCAAACTATAGCACTTTAGGGATGAGGGGTGTAACCCCCTATTTTGTAAGCGAAAGCCAATAAATAGTGCTGAAACCAAATCTATAAAAGGGTTTCAGGGAAAAAATGATAAAAACCTAGCGCTCATTTTGTTACAAAAATTAACTAAGATAGAAGAAATAGTCACCCTGAATCGGGAACCATGCAAACAGTTACCCCACCATCAACCCGTAAAGCTTGGGCAAACGCGATCGCTCAACCTGCCACTGAATTTCCCCTCACCCCCTTACCCATTCTCTCAGGTAGAATCCCCCAAAGATTACGAGGTTCTCTGTATCGCAATGGACCAGCCCGTTTAGAACGAGGAGGTCAACGGATGGGACATTGGTTTGATGGGGATGGCGCTATTTTAGCGGTTCATTTCACCGATGCTACAGCGACTGGGGTCTATCGCTACGTGCAAACCCCCGCCTATCAAGACGAAGCCGCCGCCGGGACATTACTTTATCCCAACTACGGCACCAAAGCCGCAGGGCGAATCTGGGAACGGTGGGGTAAACCCGTGAAAAACAGGGCAAATACCTCTGTATTACCCCTACCGGATAAATTACTAGCCCTGTGGGAAGGCGGGAATCCTTATGCACTTGACCTGCAAACCTTAGAAACCTGGGGGCGCGATCGCTTAGACTATTTAGGCGAGGGAGACTCGTTTTCAGCCCATCCCAAGTGTGATCCAGAAACGGGGGAGATATTTAACTTTGGCATCAGCCTCGGACTTAATTCCAATCTAAATCTCTACAAAAGCGACTCAACGGGCAAAATTATCCAAAAAGGAACGATACCTATCAAAGGCATACCCCTAATTCATGATTTTGTCCTCGCAGGCTCTTATCTTGTCTTTTTCGTACCCCCTGTACGAGTGAATCTCCTACCCGCCGCCTTGGGGGTGAGTAGTTTTGGCGAGGCGATGGAATGGCGTCCCCAATTAGGAACCCAAATTTTAATCGTTGACCGAGAAACGCTTTCATTAGTCGCCCGTAGCGAAGCCGATCCTTGGTTTCAGTGGCATTTTGCCAATGGCTATGTGAATCAGCAGGGTTCTATCGTGGTCGAATTTATTCGATATCCGGATTTTGGCACAAACCAACGTCTCCAAGACATCGCCATGGGTGAGATTCATACCGTTACCAACGAGACATTATGGCAAGTTGAGATCAATCCCCAAACTGGGATGATTATCGCCGAACGGGAATTGCTAGATCGATACGTCGAGTTTCCAGTAGTTCCAGACGCGCAAGTGGGTCAAACCTCTCGTTCTATTTATCTAGCACTGCATCGCCAAGATATGGATCACCGTCGCGAAATTTATAGTGCGATCGCCCGCTTTGATTGTCAAACCCAAACCCTAATCGAAGCCGATTTGGGCAAGAATCGCTATCCTTCAGAACCCATTTATGCACCTGACACGCTAAATCCAGAACAGGGGTGGGTCTTAACCGTCGTTTATGATGGAAATTCTGACCAAAGTGAAGTATGGATCTATGACAGCGATGCTCTTGATCAAGAACCCGTCTGTCGGCTGCAATTACCACAGGTCATTGCGTTGAGTTTTCATGGCAGGTGGAAATCTGTTGGGTAACGTTTTCATTGGTCGTTGATTATTTGTCCTTAAACATAAATAACCCGACTATAAACAGGAGGTTGCCACGAAGTATTTTAAACTGGCTTTAGTTTCAAAGCAGTCTACTATCGAGGTTGACAGTCAGGAGGATCAGTTCGATTACAACCAGGGGGCGGACTTTGTTCTGTTGAAGCTAGCACTAACCTTTGCTGATCTACCAGAAAAGAGGAATCAAGTCTTCCTGGTTCAGATAGGGATAGACTAGCGAACAAAACCCAACTATAAATGTGCATTGTAGATGTCATTTGCCGCGCTTATACATCAAGACTGACGTTTTTGCTTCTTTAAGCAGAGTTAAAGGTTAGTCTCTACAAAAAAGATCTCAAATTCGTAAGTCGTGTAATACTTGCTTCAGACAGTTCAATGCCAAATCCGCATAAAATTGGAAGAAATAATAAATTCTATAAATTTGATGACTAAGGGAATCGAACCGAAGCAACTATGGATAGAGAATAAAATCCAGATATTTAGGACATCAACCTGTCGCACTTATAAGCTTAAAAATTGAATTTAATGGTGGAGATTAGGCAACAGAAAACAAGGAATGGAGAACAGAAAGCAGAGGTAGTGTCAGCCTTCCACCTGAGTCAGTGAAGTAGGTAGGGATGAATATGAGGTGTAATGTTACAAAGAAATGGTATGATACTAAATCCGCTTAAGTAACTCCCTTTATAACGTGGGTACTTTTTTCTTGCAGCCATCTGCCATCTACCATCTACCATCTACCATCTACCTTCTACCTTCTACCTTGTCCCCCGCACAAAGAGAATAGTTAATCCGGATTTAGCGATAGTAGCATTCAGACAAAATTATCAGCGCCAACTCGTCTATTAAAATTCAATGGATTACAAAACAGCCCGTAACTTTGTGATTAATCAAGCCACAATATCTGACCAAAATCAAGACGCCTTTTTGGTTCGACTCAAGTCGTACAAACCACCGATTCCAGGTCAGATTACCAATATTTTATTAGCCCTAAAGATGATATTTGAGCGTCTGCGAGATGCATCAACTCTAGACCGAGAACTTGTTCACGCCTTATATTTATTGGCTTATGAGAGCCGAGAACAGTTTGAAGCAGGGCGTCGGGCTAGTGTGAATTGGCCCCCCCTGCTCGATGAAGATCTCAAGCGCATTGCTCGTGCTGTTGAGAGTATTTTTTCAGGTATTTGGCAAATGAATGACAAATGACAGGAGGTAGGAGGGGAAAAGACTAAGACTCCTTTCCAAATAACTACGGACATGACCAATGACCAATGACCAATGACCAATGACTAACGATTTCGTAATTCAACTTCAAGTTTGTCTAAATCTTCGGGCAAGAAAACCGTTATCCGCCCATTAATTGGCTTGCCATTCTCCGTGCGAGTTACTTCTAACCAATAGGCAAAGCGATCACCTAATAAAAGCTCGCCTTGTCGTGCTATTAGCATCGGTCGATTCTGTCGCCGAGCTAAATCAATGGTTGCGGGTGTGGGATAAGCATATACCAGGTTAGCTCTCTGATAATCTTGATAAATTGCTGGACCATAAATAACGCGCAATGACTCCGTGAGTCGTTCTGGAGTCACGCCGTTAATCATGTCATAGAAGGAAATTTGCTCACTTTGAATCAGACGGCGATTCGTGGGAAAGGCGATTTGACCTGGAGGAAGCACCGAGGCTTCAAACTTAAATCGTTGAGCGGCTGTATTACGCTTAGTCACGACTAAGCCATCTCCAATACCGGGTTCCAAGGTAGGATGAGCCGCAATCCAAGCCGCGACGGTTTCCACGGTTTGACCGGGTAACGCCTGAGCGGGATTGGCTGTCAACCCCAGTATCATGCTAATGAATAGAAATGACCCCAGTTTACTTTTCTTCATCGCCAGCCTCCTTGAGGTGTGCTTTTCCTATAAACAATTATGGCAGTTAGGTTGAACATCTCACCGTTCGCTCATTTGGGTAACTCAGTAGCCAAGTGACATGACCAGCTTTTCCGTGGGCTTTAAATCAATGGAGAATGATTAATCTTTGTTATTCTATAGAATACTATATTTTGATCGAGATAACGTGAATCATGTCTCGTGCTACCCCTTATCAACCATTACTTCTGAGACTGTTGCATGGTATCAATGGGCTAATTGCCATTTTAGCCATCATCACATCCTACTGGGTTTATGACACCTACGATGGACGATTTGGTCAACTCTCTCTGCCCCAAATTCCGGATATTATTGGCATTCATGGTACATTTGGCAAAACCTTACTCCTAGCCGTAATGCCAGCGTTTGCTTTATACAGTTTTCATTTAGGGTCTAAACGCCTAGTTCAACCCAATTCGTTTCAAAAACTCAGGCAACTGGGTAAACCTATCGGTTGGTATAGTCTGCATCGGATTGTTAATACGGTGATGTTATTAGCAGTTACCTTTTCCTTAGTGACTGGCAGTATGGTCAAAGAAGAATGGTTGCCCAATGGGGAATTAAATCATATCTGGTATTATCTACACTTAACCGGATGGGTGATATTAGTTGGATGTTTAGCGATGCACTTGTTAATCAGTGCAAAGGTAGGAGGACTGCCATTATGGGTATCTATGTTTAAGCTAAACTATCGTCCAGAGGATTCCCCTAAAAAGTGGATTCAGACACTGCGTTCATTCGGGCGGCGCGAGGATAGATGATATCATAATCCCGAAAAGGCAGAGGGCAGAAGGGAAAGAGTAAAGTGGCAAGGTAGAAGAAAATGATAACTATTTCGAGTAACACAATATGAAACAAAATACGCTATTAACTGTTATAGAAATTATCGTCATTGGCGGGATTCTATTCGGTTGGATTGCCCCCTTATTGTTTCCCTCAGAGGAACCGGAACACAGCAAAAACCGAAACATTGCAAGCAACCTCTGCGCCCCTCTGCGCTACCCTCTGCGTCCTCTGCGTTGAAAATAGGTACATTGCCAAGGGCGCAAAGCTTTGCGTTCCTAAGGTTTCCGGGCGTAATAATTCATCAAATTAGGTGTACCACGCCCCTAGATTAAAACTTAATATCTCCACCTCAAAACTCTACCGAATTCTTTCTCAAACAACGTTCCAAATAAATTTGGGCAACTTGATCAGTAGGGTTAATCTGCAACACCGCCTGAAAGAGTTGAACAGCGTCTGAAAAATAGTGCTGATCATAATAAAACAATGCCTCAGTAAACAGTTGCAACGTCGCCAACTTACTCGCTTTCTCCTCTGACAGATCAGCATCAAATACTTCATAAACCGTCACTAATTCTGATTTTCCCTTAACTTGAACCTGATCAATCCGGCGAATGGCATAATCCGCTGGATGCTGTAATTGAGAAAAAGTATGATGGGAAATTAACAACGAAACCCCATACTCTTTCGTCAATCCTTCTAAGCGCGAGGCTAAATTAACCGTATCACTAATGACTGTCCCATCCATGCGACAAGGACCCCCCACCGTTCCCAGCATCAATGAACCCGTATTAATACCAATCCCAATTTTTATCGGCAGATAGCCACAACGTTGCCGATGCTGATTATACTCAATCAAACGATGCAACATCGCAATTCCAGCTTTTACGGCATCATCAGCACCACTATTGAACAGTGCCATAATCCCATCACCAATATACTTATCAATAAAGCCGTAATTTTCCCGAATTGCGGGTTCCATCCGCGAGAGATAGGAATTGATAAATTGAAAATTCTCCGTCGGCGTCATCCGTTCTGAGAGGGTGGTGAAATTGCGAATATCCGAAAACAGAATAGACATGTATTTTTGCACTTGATCCCCCAATTGCACCTCAATAATGCTTTCTTTGTTCAGCAGTTTCAGAAATTCATGGGGAACAAAGCGACTATAGGCGATGTTAATATTAGACAGTTGCAGATGAGTTTTAATCCGGGCAAGCAATTCGTGTTTGGAGATAGGTTTGGTTAAATAATCATTTGCCCCGACATTTAAACCAATCACCAAATCCGACACCTGATTTTTAGCGGTTAGCATGACGACGGGTAATTCATTAGCCGGAAACTGTTGGCGGATTTTTTGGCAAACTTCATAACCGGTCATCCGGGGCATCATCACATCGAGTAAAATTAAATCAGGCTTAAAGCCGTTTTCAATGGTTGCTAATGCCTCAATACCATTCGACGCTTGGGTGATGGCATAATTTTGCAAGGATAAATGGTTAACCAGTACCTGCAAATTGACAGGTTCATCATCGACAATCAAAATTTTAAAGGGATGGGTTCCCGGTTTATTAGCTGTGGCGAGGGTAAAGGAATGTCCGCCAGAGGCTGAATCAGAGGGAAGCGGAAGCACAGATAATTCGCCCGTTTCTGAGTTAATCCGACGGCTAATTGGGGAACGTTTATTGATACTAACTGGGGATTTATCCGCCAGGGGTAGGGTAAAATGAAACTGAGAGCCTACGCCGACTTGAGACTCTACCCAGATACTCCCTCCATGCAACTCGACTAGCTTTTTAGTAATCGTTAACCCCAATCCGGTACCGCCGTATTCTCTCGCCGTGGAACCGTCTGCTTGGGCAAAGGAGTCAAAGATGCGATCGCGTTTAGTTTCAGGGATACCTATACCTGTGTCAGAGACGGTAATTGCCAGGATTTGTTGGGGGAATTTTTGCGACTTTGCTTCTATCAATTCATCCGGTTTTGCGGCGGTAACTACTTTTGCCGAAACTTCAATCACGCCTTTATCCGTAAACTTAATCGCATTGCCAATTAAATTATGCAGAATCTGTTGTAAGCGATTTTCATCGGCGTTGGCGGCGGGTAAATCCGGGGGAATGGCATTAATGAGTTGTAAAGATTTGCCGCGAATTAGGGTTTGGCTGAGGGTAAGAACCACTTCCACTAATTCTCGCACACCCACAGGTTTGAGTTGCAATTCCAGTGTTTGATAGCGGAGTTTGGAAAAGTCGAGGATATCGTTAACTAAGTTAGCCAGTCGATGTCCACTACTGACAATCATAGCTAAATTTTGCTGTTGTAATTCCGACAAGGAACCCGCTGCACCGTCAATTAAGGACTCAGCAATGCCAATCATACCATTTAAGGGAGTCCGCAATTCGTGAGAGGTATTCGCTAAAAATTCATCTTTAATTTTATCGAGGCGTTGTAATTCTTGATTTTTGGCTTCTAAACTAGCAAAGGAGGTTTGTAATTGCTGCGCCATAGTGGTGAATGAGTGGGCAAGTTCTCCCAATTCATTGGCACGTTCAACTTCAATTTGATAATTCCACTGACCCAATGTTAACGCTTTCGCCGCCCTATTTAAACGAATAATCGGTTGAATCACCCATTTAGCCGTGAGAATTCCCGCCGCGATCGCGACAACTAATGCTCCCAGACATAATAGAATAGTGGAACGTGTATTGGCTTCAATCTGTTCCATAAAGTCAGCTTCTGGAATCACCACGACAATTAGCCAATCTAAGCCATAGTCATCTTGCAGGGGTAACACTTGCACAAATTGCCGTTTACCATCGAGTTGAAATTCTAACTGTTGAGTCTGTTGAATCTGCTGTAAGTCACCAAAGTGATTGGTTAAATATTCAGCGGTTGCTTGGGTGAGAGAATTCCGACTATCAGAACCCAGAAATCGTTTCAGTTGGCGGTTTTGGTTGCGGAATGGGGTTTCCGTTGTGGAGGTGGCGACTAATAATCCGGATCGTTCCATGATAAACGCTTGTCCCGTTTTGCCAATGTGCAAACTCCTTAGAAAATCCCCGACTTGGGAGAGACGCAGAATACTGGTTACCACACCCAAGAGATTACCATTTTGATCATAAATCGGTTGTGCTGCACCAATTTGCAGGGTTTCTTCAACAAAGTGGGTATAAATCTCACTCCAGGCGGGTTTTCCGGCGGCTACGGCGGCTTTATACCAAGGGCGCTGGCGTGGATCAAAGTTTTCGGTAATGCTGAGAAGTTGAACGCGATCGCCTTGATTATTTATAGAATAAACGTAAAAGTCATTATTCGTTGATTCTCCAGCGACGCGAATCTCCAGCTTGCCATTATCACGCCGTTGCACACCGATAATTTCCCCCTGTTCGTTGCCAATTAAAACAATACCAATTGATTTTTCTAGCTGTACTTGACGCCATAAATACCGTTGCCATGGCGGTAAATTGTTGACTGTTAATAAGCCTAGATTTATGGCATTAACATTACTTTGATTAATTTGATGGGGAGTCGCGATATAGGTTCGTAGATTTTGTTCAATACGTGCCGTAAGTTCTTGACGGAGTTGAGTCGCCACCTCATTCACCGCTTCTTGTCCGTTGCGAAAGGACAGCCACCCCGTTAGTCCAACAGCGGTGACGATTTGTAAGACAAAGGGTATGACAAAAACTGTTTGCAAGTTGACTTTCCTAGAAATCTTTGCCACTCCGCTTTTGACACCATGTATTACCATCGGGATAATTGAGCTATTTTTTAGGGGGTTAAAGGTTTATTCATTGAGCTAAATGATTAAGTGATTAGTTTGGGAATTTCCCTATTTTAGTCGATGGCAAGAAAAAGCGCTATGCTTACTTTGGACTAGCAGGGATGCGGTCAGCACTCTCCAATTGCAGTTGTTCTAAGCGACAACCACTTTTGAGGACGTAATGATAGCGCTCAATTAACCAGCGATAGCTGTACCAACGTAAACATTGCACCACATCCTCAAAACAAGTAATCGCCAGAGTGGTTAAGAGTAACCAACTGATCGGTGACACACCAGAGGGAGGGTTTTCTTCTTGTGCCAAAATTACCTGAACGCGAATTGGTTGCAGGTGCTGTCGCTGTGGATGAGTAACTGGAGGTTGTAACTCGAGGGTGGTAGCACGCAGGGTCAGATGAGCTGGACGGGCAAGGCGTTCTGGATGGCGTCTGAGTTCTAGGGTGAGCTGACCACAAGGGTGAACTTGACGAATGGCTTGCTGAAGACACTCAATATGTTGGTGCTCTTGAGTTGGTTTGACTGAGCGGTTATGCTGAGCACGAATGAGAAACTCACTCTTGGGGCGGCGTGGCTGCATAAACAACTCGTAGATGTCGGCTTCTCGATCTGCCACAGTGACAACGGCAATTTCTGGTGGAATCACAGTCTGAGTAGCATAATCGGCAGTTAACCAACCCTGGCTCTCTTTGTCAGTGATCGGCTTTTTGTGTCGTTGGTGTTTCTTACCCAAAAGTGCCATATCTCTAGCCCAGACTTGTTGATGTAATACACCCAGAGGCACGCCATTACCAGTCGTACAGAATACTGAGTGAACTTTTAAGCCATAAGATTTGGCATTATCCAAGTAACCCATGCCTTGGGTTGCTGGATGATGTGTGAAATTC
>NZ_JAVJTO010000129.1:0-12422 GCF_040220235.1 Coleofasciculus sp. B1-GNL1-01 | reverse complement strand
GACGAATTGGAAAGAGTTATTAATTCTCTCCAGTCAAGTTATTTAGATGTTTGTTTTGGAGGAGAAACTGAGCCGGATATCTCTGGGGAAAATGAGGGAGTTAAAGACGAGTAAAACTTTTCGGTCATAGTCCAATTAATTCCTCTTCATTAACTTCAAATTATATTTGCGTAAAAGTTACGCAAATGCATTTTTTTTGTCCAAAGTCCAATATTCTTATAGAGGCAGTTCTATCGCCGCCTCAGATTTCCCCGTTGAGACAGTAATCAGTTGGGCTTGACGTCCACCTTCGCTTAAATAGGTTAAATTCAGATGCAGATAAGATTCTGGTAAATAGGGTAATCGATCCGCCCACTCGATCGCGACAATTCCCAAGGGCATTTCTACACCTTCCCAATAGCTTTCTAGGTCTAACGCGGCTACGGCTTCGGGTTCTAGACGGTACAAATCTAGATGATAGAGGGGAATGCGTCCTTCGGGATATTCGTTAATCAGAGTAAACGTGGGACTAACGATCGCGTCGGTGATTCCCAAGCCTGCACCAATTCCCTGCACCAGTGTGGTTTTACCCGCACCTAAATCCCCCTCTAGCAAAATCACAGTACCTGCGGGCAAAGATTCCCCCAGACGAACACCGAGCGATCGCGTGGCTTGTGCATCGGTTAGACGGAATTTAGTCATTCCTTACCCCTTTTACATCAGATGAGCGCGACTGTACCAGCGTAGTAACACCCGTGCTAACTTTTCCGGATTATGGCGGACTAGATTCGTGTTCTCATCTTCATCCATGACATTTGCTAAAACAATGCGGCGTCCTAACTTTTCGGTTGCTTCGCGATCCAGAAAAACAGGGTGGGAATTGACTTGGGCATACTTAATCAATGCTTCAGCAGAAGGCACTTTTCGATGCACCAAAACCGCATCAAATAAAGAGTGACCACAAGCATTGTCCAGGGCGCGAATATGATCAGCAACCGTATATCCGTCCGTTTCACCCGGTTGAGTCATGATATTACACACATAGATTCGGGGAGCAGTACTTGCCGCGATCGCATCCGTAATTTCTGGCACTAACAGATTCGGCAGGATGCTGGTATACAGACTACCCGGACCAATAATAATGTAATCGGCTTCGTGAATCGCTTTGAGAACGGCGGGAAGAGCTGGAGGATTTTCTGGCGTGCAACCCATCTTGACGATTTTACCATTGGCAGCCGTAATATTCGATTCGCCTTCAATCCGACGCCCATCTTCTAATTCTGCCCAGAGACAGACATCACTCAATGTCGCCGGAAGAACTCGTCCTCGCACCGCTAAAACTTGAGAACTGGCGGCAATTGCCCGTTCTAAGTCCCCCGTAATCTCGCTCATTGCCGTCAAGAATAAATTGCCAAAACTGTGACCCACTAGACCATTCCCCGCTGAGAAACGGTATTGAAACAGTTCGGTTAATAGTTTTTCTTGGTCTGCTAAAGCTGCCAAACAGTTGCGAATATCTCCCGGAGGCAGAACCCCAAATTCTTGCCGCAGCCGCCCAGAAGAACCGCCATCATCGGCTACGGTGACAATGGCAGTGATATGGGCGCTGTAAATTTTCAGTCCTCGGAGTAAGGTAGACAAACCAGTACCGCCTCCCACGACGACAATTTTCGGACCACGATACAGGCGACGATGGGCGATCAGCACATCTACCAGTTCTTCATCGCCTCCGGGTTTTAGTGCCTCAGTAATCGAGCCCACCGTCCGGGTTTGTCCCCAGAAGATAAACATCAGACCACAAATAATCGCGATCGGTCCGGATACATAGTTGGGAATAACCGTGGTGATTGTTTCCAGAATGGTAGACGTGAGTTGGATTAAGTAAAAAATGGGGGTCAGCTTTGCCCAAATCGCTACCCCCAGACTCGTCAGTAGTACACCTATGGCACTGAGAAGCAACCAGCGTTTGACGAATAGTCCAGGGGCTAACCACTTAAACCACCGATTGACTTGTCGGGGCGTCCTACCTCTTGACTCGTTATGCAGGGTTCGTAGAGCGCGTTTGAGGAGACTAATTGAGGACATTGCTGATACCAGAAACGGAGAACAAAACTGGATAGACTTTAGCTAAGAGCAGGGCAATTGCTCAAGTCCTTGACGGGAGGTGTAGGATTGTCTGCTGTCAACTGTGCCATATTCTTTTATTAGCTGGGAGGATGGGTTGGTCAGGATACATTCTGGAAATTATACCGGGACGACTGATTAATCCAACGGAGAACGTCAAGAATCACAACGACTAGAACACCAGTCGGTGTCATCGAAGTCGATGCTAGAATTCCTCAAAACTGTAACACGAGCTACACAATCATCCCTTGAATGCAGGTCTTACTGTTCATGGCATCTGGCTGAATGAGGAAGTTTTGACCCAACGCTAGGCTCAGAATGACACGTTAGAACCCAACTTGGTATGAGTTTTGAGTTCAGACACGTTTGCCATCATGCACTAGACTGGTGTTCTAGGAGACAGCAAGGTCGATGGGAAAGCGAATTTTAGGACTAGACCCAGGGTTAGCGATTTTAGGCTTTGGGGCAATTATCTGCCACGCTGAAGTTAAACCAATGACCAAGGTTCGGGGAAAATCGACATCTGAATCTGTACAGTTATTGGATTTTGGTGTCATTCAGACGCCAGCGCGGACAGAACTGGGAAAGCGACTCTGTACAATTTACGAAGATTTACATACTATCCTGGAGCAGTGCCAACCGGATCTAGTTGCCGTAGAGAAGCTGTTTTTTTACCGGATGGGTAATACAATTACTGTGGCTCAGGCACGGGGGGTTGTCACCTTGGTGTTAGCCCAGCATCAGGTGCCAATGGTAGAGTTTACACCAGGACAGGTGAAGCAAGCGTTGACAGGTTATGGGAATGCGGACAAGCACGAGGTACAGCAAGCGGTGGCACGAGAGTTAAATTTAGAGAGTATACCTAAGCCAGATGATGCAGCCGATGCTTTGGCGGTGGCACTAACGGCATGGTTTCATCAACAGTAAATAATCTATAATCTATTTTTTGGATTTAATGTGAGACAATCAAAGCCTAAGCGGGGTAGGGAGTGTGTCAAATGGGCATCATCACTCGAATCACGGATTGGTTAGAAACCCATTGGGTGACTCCTGCTTATGCTGGATGGATATTAGCGGGTATTGCGATTTGTTTCTTTGGCGCGGCGACCAATACTATGTCAGGGTGGCTGTATGTCATCAGTGGTATAACGTTTGCGCTACTGGGGTTAGCGGTTATCTTACCGCCGCGATCGCTACGTCATCTTCAAGTCCACCGCCGTCCTATCTTTCCAGTTAGTGCGGGTGATGAACTCACCATTGAAATCGATATTGAAAATCCTACCCCTAAATCCAAAACGTTATTACAAGTTCAGGACATTCTCCAATCTGAACTGGGAAAACCCATGCAAACCGCGATCGAAACCATTGCGCCAAGGAGTATCTATCACTGGGTTTATTTCCATTCCACCACTAAGCGGGGGGTCTACCACTGGCATGAAATCCAACTAAGAACTGGAAATCCCTTAGGATTATTTTGGTGTCGTCGTAGCCGCCATGCACCAGCCACAGCGATTGTTTATCCTACGGTATTACCCTTAACCAGTTGTCCAATCGTTGACGAAATCGGCACAGATGATAGTCTACAACTGTTAAGCGATCGCCGTTCTCAATCCGCCACAGAAGACCTGACGCGATCGCTCCGACCTTACCGGGTGGGTGATCCAACTCGTCTGATTCATTGGCGTACCAGCGCCCGGTATGGAGAATTGATGGTACGGGAGTTAGAAGTCTTTACGGGGTCTCAAGAAATTGTCATTTGCCTCGATAGTGCGGTAAGTTGGCAATCCGAGGATTTTGAATCAGCCGTGATTGCTGCTGCCTCCCTCTATTTCTATGCCTGTTCTCGTCAGCTTGATGCTAGACTCTGGACAGCTAGAACCGGATTATTACACGGGAATCAAGTTGTCTTAGAAGCCCTAGCTGCGACCCAACCGGGAGAAGATGCAGACGCTGGCGATCCTCCCCATCTTCCCTTAATTTGGCTCACCCAACAATCCGCCAGTCTCAATGCCCTTCCTCCGGGTAGTCGTTGGTTATTTTGGTCGCCATCCACAGTAGCCCAACCTGAACGACACACCTCAGGACTGACCAATTGCGCGGGTAGAATCATCGATAAAGAGGAAGCCTTACAACGTCAGCTACAGCAAATTTTACCTCAACAGAGGGGTTGAAAGTGTTGCCTGTTCCCTGTTGCCTGTTCCCGCCCCTCACCACAAAACTTATTCAGCAGCCCTTACTTAGAAGGCTTGCGTTAAAATGCAAAGAAAAGTGAACGCTCACACTAAAGAATAGGGTATCTAGCGAATTTAACTTATGAGTACATCAGAAAACACAAATCTTTCCCGTGAGAAAACACTGGCAGCAATGAAGAATTTTGCCGAAACTTATGCTAAACGAACTGGCACCTACTTTTGTGCTGACCCCTCGGTAACGGCTGTCGTCATCGAAGGATTAGCGAAACACAAAGATGATTTAGGTTCACCCCTATGTCCATGCCGTCATTACGAAGACAAAGAAGCCGAGGTGAAAGCCACCTACTGGAATTGTCCTTGCATCCCCATGCGTGAGCGCAAAGAATGCCACTGTATGTTGTTTTTGACACCAGACAACGAATTTTCTGGAGAACAGCAGGAAATTACCATCGAGGAGCTTCAATCCGTTCGAGATAGCATGGCTTAATTGTCTTTAAGTCATTGGTCATTTTCAAATCTAAATGACCAATGACTCATAATCTGGAATTCATCACCTATGACTAAGCAATTTTGGCAAGGTGTCGAGCAATTTAATCAACAGGAATTTTATGCCTGTCATGACACCTTAGAGGCATTGTGGATGGAGGCTGCCGAACCAAACAAACAGTTTTATCAAGGTATATTACAAATTTCGGTAGCTTGCTACCATCTCAATAATCTTAACTGGCGTGGCGCTGTCATCTTGCTTGGGGAGGGAATTAGACGCTTAGGTGACTACCAACCTATTTATGAGGAAATTCAGGTTACAGAGTTAATTGACCATAGTTATCAGCTTTTGCAAACCCTGCAAAAAACCGGAGCAGAAGGCATTTCTGATTTAGTGAAGTCATTAACGGCAAATCAACTCAGTCAGGAGGGGGCGTCAGAAATTGTTCGTTTACCTAAAATTATTCGAGTTAATTTAAGTTAATTGTAGGGGTGGGTTTAGGGACTGTAGGGGCGGGTTTAGGGACTGTAGGGGCGGGTTTAGGGACTGTAGGGGCGGGTTTAGGGACTAAAGTCAGCTATTGCTGAAATAACGGAACAACAAAACCCGCCCTCCTCACCAATAACGGAACAACAAAACCCGCCCTTATTCATAAGTCCCAGGACTGGTTTTTTAGAATTATCCCCACCCAAATCCGAGATTCAGGTAGGGATAGAGATTAACTTAACTCTGAGTCGAGTCTTTGCCAAGCAATTGTCCTTTAAGAGATTCAAACTCTTGAGCCAATTCTTGGCGACTTTCAGCTTTCCAAAGATAACGGGCAATAAACCAGATTGTGTAACCAATCCCAACAAGTTCAAAAATTGGGGCTAATAAGGGAATGTCGTTAATGGCATCCAGTACAGCTAGGGTAACATACACGGTGATAAAGCCGGCTATCACTAGCCCAATCAAAATGATGGCTTGTTGGTACTCGTAATAAAATGCACTGATTATCGCCGGAAGTTTGGACAGGAAGTCAAACACAGGCTGTACCCATTCCTGCCAAGCTTGATCCGTGGTTTGACCCGCTGCGGGAAGCTTGGCTTGATTATTAGGCGGGAGTTGGGCAACTGTCCCAGGTTGGTCAACATTGACATCTACTTTAGACTCTGGGCTTTTTGTAGCGTCGGCTTGAGCCGTCTTGACCTCTGGGGGATTACCCTCAGTATATTCAGATTTTTGTGGATTCGGTTCCATAGTTCCTCTACTGTGACCTCAAGTAGGACATTTTATCGTTTGTCTGAGCAGGATGGGTATAATAGGCAGAATATTAAGCTTTCGCCTATCTTACCAAAAGTTTTTCTCATGACTTCGGTGGAAGCAAAAAACTGATACTCAAACTCTGCCATACCTGGCTCATTTACCTCAATCAGCGAGAATGATCCCGCTACAATCTTTGATTTAACGGTGGGAGAATGTCAATGTTCCCCTCTTCTATTCACTCGTTACGTGAGTGGGAAAGAAGCATCCGGAAGCCAAACAGCACCCAGATCCCCGACTTCTCTAAAAAGTCGGGGATCTATACTCTTAACGACTATGGAAGGCAGGGACAGGGGTTTGAGCGCTGACTACTAGACCAACATTATCATAGAGTAGATGGGGTACTCTCCCCTAAACAAATGTTAGAACAGGAGATGCGATCGCGTCCGGTTCTACCGATGATGTTTCACCTGTACAATAGACTTCACAGGAGTTATTGGGACTTTCAATGAGTTTAACTTTATGCAGTTTCGCTCCTAATTTTTGGATCGGTGACTGGAGCAATTGCCGAATATAGATGGCAATATTTTCTGCCGTCGGCACAACCTGGTCAAAGTAAGGGATGTCTTTGTTCAGGAAGGTATGGTCAAAGGGTTCGACGACATAATCATCGATTACCTTTTGCAAGGCTCCCAAATCGACAATCATCCCAGTACGTGGGTCAATTTCCCCTTTTACGGTTACCTCTAAATGATAATTGTGTCCATGACCATTCGGGCGAGCGCATTTGCCGTAGATTTCACAGTTTTGGTCATAACTGAGTTGGGGATGAGCCAGCCGATGAGCGGCGCTAAAGTGGGTCGATACGGTGAGATATGCTTCCATTCCGTTTCCTAAATAATCAGCCCAAAGTTCTGGATGTTCAAATAGCTGTATCTTGACAAGCGGCAAATAAGGTGCTAGCTTTTGCCAGATAACACGCGCAATGTTTTCGGTTGTGGGTAGGGTTTCCTGGAAGTCTAGCCAAGTATGATTCAGATAGGCATAGTCCAATTGGCTGGTGACCTCTTGCTTGATCACTTTTTTGACCTGCGATAGGTTTTGCACCATACCGTATTCGTCTAGGTCACCTTCAAGGGAAACAAATAGGACATAATTATGTCCATGACCGGGAAACTGGGCACCTCGACCGAATTTCTGCTGGTTTTGAGCTTCACTCAGTTCCGGTAACCAATAGCGGTGACTGGCAGAAAACTGAGCGCGGCGGTTAATGATGCATTTCATGCGTTTTTTTAGCAAGAATCTGTAAAATTCTGTAAATTAACCTTATTTCTAGGATAAACGAATATTGGTCATTGGTCATTGCTCAAGGAACAGGGAACAGGCAACAGGCAACAGGCAACAGGCAACAGGCAACAGGCAACAGGGAATTAATAATTTTTATATTAGATGCTTAATGGCATCTTGAGCGTCGTGGCGTAAGCTGGTGGCGATTCTGAAGAGTTCTTGACCGGTATGCAGGTAATGTTCGTCGTAATTGAAGGTAAACCGTTCTAGCTCATCAATACCATCTCCCAACTGATTGAGACAGTAATACAAGTTCGCCGCCACACCAGCAACAGGGGCGGGATTGGGTTGGGAACGAAAGGTAATTTGAGCCTGATTGAGCTGATGACGACAGTTTTCTAGATACGTCTGAAAGTCTTCCATGAGTTCGTCGTCAAAAGGATCAGCAGCGAGTTGATTGATTTGAGTATTCAGGGATTTGAGAATGGGAATAATCAATCGGTTCACTGGTTTATAGACTTGCTGCAACCAGATATCTAAGTGAGTGTCAGTATTGTACGATCGCGCCCGTTGACGTTGATACTGTTGTTGCGCGGCTTCGTTGCGCTGTTGGCGAGTGCGGCGTTTGGATGAAAACTGGGGATAGAAAAGCTGTTGATCGTAAGAATGGCGTCGCTGAGGATCGCTGAGAACTTCATACGCCCCATTAATCTCGATAATTTTTTCCGAGTTAGCTGTTTCAGTTTGGCTATCGGGATGAAAGCGTTTAGCTAAACGTCGGTAGGCTTGCTTGATTTCTTGGGCTGTTGCTTGCGGGTGGATATCTAATGTGTGGTAATGATTGGCATTCGTCATTTGTCATTCGTCATTCGTCATTCGTCTTATGTCATACTCGCTCCCAAAAAGAAGCAAGCTACGTCTTATGTCCTTTGTTAGGTAACGGGGAACAGGGACGTCATAATATTAGATGTAATACATAATGTTCAACTGTCGTCTGTTATTCAGTTTCTCCCATAAATCTTGCAGTGTATAGTCTTGCAAAATTTCATTGGTGCGATCGCGGACTTCTTGCCAGGTTTCTTGGACGATCGCACTTTCTTGGGTTGTTACAGTTTTTTGGTTTCCAGAGACGGGTGCGGTTGAACCATCTAGGCAGTTAATAACATCCAATAGGGTAATTGTCCAGGGTTCCCGGGCTAGGAGGTAGCCGCCTTTAGACCCCCGTTGGCTACGGACTAAATTACCGCGTCTCAGGTTTGCCAGAAGTTGCTCTAAATAGCGATCGGGAATATTTTGTTGCGCGGCAATCTGTCGGATTTGTAAGGGTTCTCCCTGATTGTAATGACCCGTGAGTTCTAAGAGAGCAAGTAGGGTGTATTCAGTCTTACAGGAGAGTTCCACAGAAATTGATTCATGTCAGGTCAATCATTCCCAGTATACCCCGGTTTTCCGGTGGGGTTTGTTGGTTTAGCTTAGACAAGCTGAAAAAACCCCGCTCAATGGCGGGGTCATAAAATTAATGAATTTTCAGCCTAATTCTGCCCTTGGCGGAATTGAGTTAGAACGTGAAAGTAGTTCTGAGTGTACCGACTACAGCATCATCTGCATCAGCCTGGTTAGGATTCAGTAGCCAGATCACACCCGGAGTAACGGAGATATTATCCGTGAGCTGATACTTGTAGAATGCCTCTATATGCCACGGAACATCATCAGTACCGTCAATTTGGAAATCTTCACCTGGAGTATTAGTATTTCCTAGATAAGGTTGTGCTCCTCCAAATATTCCCAAAATGTTACCTTCCTTACCTAAGTCTGAGAAAGCTACGCCAGCTCCGTAAGTCCAGATTTCAGCTCCACCCTGACCAATCAGGATTGCATCTGTGTAAGTGCCATAGCCGCTAATGGATATTTTTTCCGTCAGGCGGAACGCCGCTTCGATGCCGTAAGAATTAGTTACTGTTGGAGTCACTGGCAGGTCAGCATTAAGGAGGGTAGCCACTTCACTGGGATTATTGGCTAAATAGGTTCCCACAACAGAACCTCCATCCCCTCCACCGATATCAAATATGTCACTGCCAGCATTGTGGTAACCGTGGACGTAGGTAGCACCGATACCAATTCGGTCACCAATATTGAAATTCAACTGGGCGAGGGCTGCGTATTCGCCGTTGAATATGCCAAAATCCTCACCTGGATTCTCTGCTCCTGGACCAGCTAAGTAACCTAGAGTCAATGTACTTGGACCCAGAACCCTTTCTAGAGGACCGACACCAAGGCTAAGTGCTGCGCCTGCACCACCACCAATCCGATAAATGGGATTTTCCGAGGCAAAGCTAGAAAGGGCACCATTACCACCGTCAAAATCCTCAAAGTAGGGATTGAGTGTAGGGGCGTAGTCGCTGTGAATTCCTCCAGTTGCAGCAACATAAACTTTTGAGCTGCCAAAGGGGAAGTAATAAGCTAACCAGTCTATGATGACATCGTTATCAGTGTTTCCAATATTGAACGTTTGGAAGGCTTCGCCCGTACCCAATGTACCCAATGGCACATCTAGATCAAGGTCTTCATCGACTAGACTGAAACTAGGACTGTTAGGCGTAAAAGCATTCAGGTTGCCAGCCGCCAGACGAGTTACTAAACGATCTTGACCAGTGAAGCTAGTATTGAGTTCTAGACGAACCCTGTGACCAAAGATGGTGTTTGTATCATCGTCAAACTCTACATCTGTTCCCAAGATTTCTTCAAAAAATTCTTGAACTTCGGGATCAGCCAAATCTACACCATCTATATCAAAAGAGTTGTCCTCGCCGCCGAAGGTATCGGTGAGCGCAAAGATGACTTCACCCCGTAACTTGGTCGTCGTGGAGAACTGATTATCTTCCAGGAACGCCACACGACCTTCTAGGTTATCAACTCGCGCCCCTAGCGTCGCCAGTTCCGCTTCAAATTCCTGAATCAACCGCCGCAGGGTTTCTAACTCAGTTTCATCAAAACCGCCTGTTCCGATTAAACGCTCAATTTGATTCAAACAAGCATTCAAACCAGCAGCAAATTCGTAACGAGTTAGCGCCCGATTGCCACGATATGTACCATCCGGATACCCAGCGATACAGCCGTAACGTTCGACTAGGCTACGTAGCGCTTCATACGCCCAGTCTCCTGGAGAAACATCGCGTAACTGACCCACACTGGTCACTTGTCCACTAGAGGTTCCTTCGTTGCTGTAGTCATTGATTTGATTTAAAATCTCAGCGTCATTGGGCGCAGCAGGTACAGTTTGAGCCAAGGTCGGTTGTACCTCTGGCTTCACCTCTAGACTGGCTGGAGTTAACTGTTCCGGATTAACCGCAATTTCCTCTGAAACCGTAATATCAGCAACACCATCGAACTGAACTTCTGGCGTTGCTGTTTGAGTGTCAGCGATAGGCAGATTGGCGCTATCGGCTGCACGTACTCCCACCGTAGATGCAACTAAGGTTACACCTAATACCGCTGGGCTAATAAGTAGAGACTTCCACAGTAATTTCGACATCTTCTGTCCTCACACCTTTACAGAAAGAATTTGATTGCCCTTCTCGCACTATGGTACATCGTCTATTGGCAGATGGTATTTTTTCGCTTAATTTTCAGATTCATTTTGGAACCCTTGTTCATCTGCCAGTCAAGTAAGCTTTTGGCTAATATTGCCAATTATATATCTAAAATGGCTGCTTGTATTACACAAGCAGTCCTAGATGTCAATGTTTTAAAACTGGTACTTAAGCCCTTGCCATATCCGCGTTTTACAGCTATGCGCTTAACTTGGACAGCGTTTGAGCCATCTCAAAGTCATTCGCTGTCAAACCCCCAGCATCATGGGTGGTGAGACTAATCGTCACCTTGTTATACGAAATCCCTAAATCAGGATGATGTCCAGCCGCTTCTGCTGGTTCAACAATCTTATTGACAAAGGCGATCGCTTCGACAAAATCTTTGAATTGGCGAGTTGTGTGTAACTCTTTCCCTTCAACCGTCCAGCCTTCTAATGACTTGACTTTTTCTTGAATTTCTGCGTCACTGAGTAACTCAGCCATATTTTTTCTCCCACCTTCAACTTTATTAAAAAAATCCCCAAAAAACTATCCGCTCTCACGGGAAGTACCTAGATAAAATCTTTAGTACTTATAGTGAGAGCGGTCTAGCGGGTCTTCTGATTGAAACCAGACTGCCGGAAGGAACTCCTTAACCAGCCCAGTTTCTCAATCTATGAGTTCTCCGAAGAGAACTGAGCCAACTGTTAGAGAACAGCCCCGGCACACAGCCGGCTAACTCCAATCAGATGACCCATGCTTTTACTACTATCGCTCATGGGCATCACCTCCTTAATCCCTGTACGGTTTTTTAATCCGTTAGTTATCTGGTGTTTATTCACCTTTAATTAGAATAACACACCATTTAGATTTGGCAAGGGGAAGCCAGGAAAGTTTTTCGTCATTCGTCATTTGTCATTCTCGCGCAAGCGAAAAGCAAGCTACGTCCTTTGTATAGGTTTGAGTCTGGGTTATAAAACAAGCGTGAGCGTGTCGTTTTCTCTTGACCGACTATTTAAACCCGCCCCATTCAAGTTTTGAGTTGTCAACCATCAACGATGAACAGAAAAAAACCCCTACCCGAAGGCAGGGGAGCAAAGTTGATGACTAAACCCAACTTATTAGAGTGCGTTACCGCGAGGTAGAACTTCCTCAGGGAATTCAAACTTCTGGTGGGGTTGGTCTTGAGGCGCCAGCCAAGCTCGGACTCCTTCGTTGAGCAGAATGTTCTTGGTGTAGAATGTCTCAAATTCGGGGTCTTCTGCTGCCCGGATTTCCTGGGACACGAAGTCATACGCCCGCAGGTTCACCGCTAAGCCAATCACACCCACTGAACTCATCCACAAGCCCGTCACTGGGACAAACAGCATGAAGAAGTGCAGCCAGCGCTTATTGGAAAACGCAATCCCGAAAATCTGAGACCAAAAGCGGTTCGCCGTCACCATCGAATAGGTTTCTTCGGCTTGGGTGGGGTTAAACGCCCGGAAGGTGTTTGACCCTTCACCGTCTTCAAACAAGGTGTTTTCTACCGTTGCACCGTGA
>NZ_JAVJTO010000128.1:0-40604 GCF_040220235.1 Coleofasciculus sp. B1-GNL1-01 | reverse complement strand
GGAAGTGAGGCTCATATTGATGCTGTGGAAAAAGTAACAAGAAGAGGACTTATCGACGAATTGGAAAGAGTTATTAATTCTCTCCAGTCAAGTTATTTAGATGTTTGTTTTGGAGGAGAAACTGAGCCGGATATCTCTGGGAAAAATAAAGGAGTTAAAGACGAGTAAAAATTTTCGGTCATCGTCAAATTATTTCCTCTTAATTTAGTTAAAACTGCATTTGCGTAACTTTTACGCAAATGCAGTTTTTTTGTCCAAAGTCCAACAATATATTTGACCCATTTTTCACCACCAAACCTGTTGGCAATGGCACAGGGTTAGGCTTGTCAATTAGTCACCAAATTATTGTTGACAAACACAAAGGTCAAATCCATTGTCATTCAACCCCTGGGCAAGGAACAACATTTATTGTCACAATTCCATTAACTATTCTGCCTTACTCTCCGATAAAATATCAAGATAGCCGAGGGTGAAGGATAATGACCAATGAAAAAATTCTTTCCGGAAAAATTCCTAATTTTGATTGTTGATGATAATCCCAATAATTTACAAATTCTGCATGTCATTTTAGAAGCCGAAGGCTACAAAACGATTGTTGTCAGCAACGGACAGGATGCGATTGAGCGTGTACACCTTGATAAGCCTGACTTAATTATTATGGCTTTAACCATGCCCAATATGAGTGGATTAGAGTTGTGCGACTATCTTAAGTCTCCACCTCCCCTAACAACAAGTCCAATTATCCTGATGCGGACGATTCGTGAACAAGAGTATTTAATTGAAGCATTTGAGAAGGGTACAGCCGATACAATTACTTACCCCTTTAATCCAGCAGAGATTCTTGCCCGTGTCCGAACCCATTTAGAATTGAAGCAGACTCAAAAAGAATTGAATCGATTGATTAAAGAACACGATAAATTAACGAATTTGTTGAGAAAATTAGCGATTACTGATCCCCTAACAGGACTCTGGAATCGCCGCCATTTTTTAACTGTTGCTTATCAAGAATTTAATCGAGCCTCTCGTTACAAACGTTTCATGTCTATCCTGATGATTGACATTGACAACTTTAAGCAAATCAATGATGAGTATGGACATACGATGGGAGATGAAGTGCTTAAGGGTGTAGCAAAAAGCATCGTTGGTTCATTGCGTGAAGCAGATTATTGTGGACGATTTGGCGGTGAAGAGTTTGTCACATTACTTCCTGAAACCGATAGTAGTGGGGCGATACGTGTGGCTGAACGTTTGAGAAAGCGGCTGGAACAAATTACTATAGGGATTGGCGATAAACAGGTGCAAATGACGGTAACAGTTGGTGTAGCTAGTTATCAATTAGACGATGCCAACATCGAGGTAATTATTCAACGAGCGAATAAGGCACTCTATCACGCCAAAAGTCAGGGATACAATCGGGTTGCATTGCATTAGATATTGGAAATAAATGAAATATAAACATGATCTACCGCACAAATTAATCCAACTATCGATTTTATTGGCATTAATTAAACTGTAGGGGCGACCCGCTGCAAAAAATAACAGAACCGACCCATCAATTTTATCGGGTCGCCCTGCATCAGGTATCACCAATTCAAATAAAAATCGGCATGAACCACCGCCCAAAATCAACCCATTAATTGTATTGGCGTCACCTTGAATCACCTATCATGAATTATCTGACATCATCATATTTGACATGTAGGGGCGACCCGCTGCAAAAAAGAACAGAACCAACCTATCAATTTTATCGGGTCGCCCTGTATTAGGTATCGCCAATTCAAATAAAAATCGGCATGAACCACCGTCCAAAATCAACCCATTAATTGTATTGGCGTCATCCTGAATCGCTTATCATGAATTATCTGACACCGCCACATTTGACATGTAGGGAGAACCCGCTGTAAAAAATAGCAGAACCGACCTATCAATCTTATCGGGTCGCCCTGCATCAGGTTAAGAATGCATCTAACTTCTAGCAGATTTAGAATATTCGCGGTTGCGCTAAGGATAAAAGAGTTGATTGAAATAGAGATGGTCGATGAATAATATAATTCTGTTTGCAGGTAGGGCTAATCCTGGATTAGCGAAAGCGATCGCCCAAGACTTAAATATACCCTTGGGAAATTGTACGGCGCAGCAATTCCCAGATGGGGAAGTCACGGTACAATTACAGGAGTCGGTGCGGCAGAAGTCGGTTTTTATCATCCAGTCTACTTCTCCCCCCGTTAACGACCATCTGATGGAACTCTTAGCATTTGCAGATGCCTGTCGTCGGGCAGCAGCGAGGCAAATTACAGCGATTATTCCCTACTTTGGCTATGCCCGTGCAGATAAACGCCATGGTTGTCACGAACCGATTACCGCCAGTATGGTGGCTGAGATTATGCAGACTGTGGGGATCGATCGCGTGATTACCCTGGATTTACATGCACCCCAGATTGAGGGCTTTTTCCGCATTCCTGTGGATAGTTTATCGGCTGTATCAATTTTAGGCGAAACCCTGCGCGATCGCTTACCTGCTGATGTGGTGGTGGTGTCCCCCGATACGGGACGGGTATCGATGGCGACGGAGTATGCCCAAATCCTTGATACCTCTGTAATTGTAGTGCATAAGCAACGACAAAGCGGGACTCAAACCCAGGTAACGCGGATCGTGGGAGAAGTGCGCGATCGCCCCTGCCTGATCATAGATGATATGATTTCCACCGGGGGTACAATTGCTAAGACGGTAGACGCCTTACTCGATGCGGGTGCCCGCCCAGAGATGACAGTTGCTGTTACTCATGGGCTATTTCTTCAAGACGCCCGCCAGAAGCTTAGTCATGACAGTATCCAACAGATTTTGGCGACGGATACAATATCAATTAACGCTGAGAATTGGTCTCAGTTGCAGATTGTCTCAGTTGCCCCTCTTATTGCTCAACTGATTAGAAAGGATGAATAAGCTAAACAGTCATCATTTACTCCTACCCAGCAGCCAATAAGTAATCATATCGCCTTTACCCTTAACTTTGACAGCACCTCGCTGTTCAAAGATAAACTTGTGCTGTAACTGTTGGTATGTAGTAGCGGTAACTTGAATTTTACCCGGTTCTCCTGATGATTCCATGCGAGAGGCAACATTAACCGCATCTCCCCATAAATCATAGATAAATTTTTTCCTACCAATCACACCTGCCACGACTGATCCGGTGTTAATCCCAATGCGAATTTCAAACGACTCCCCCTGTTGCTTTTGAAATTCATGAATTGCTTCTTGCATATCCAACGCCATCTGCGCGATCGCTGTGGCATGATCGTCTAGGGGACGAGGTAAACCGCCAACAACCATATACGCATCACCAATGGTTTTAATCTTCTCCAACCCATACTGATCCGCTAGCTGATCAAATGTGGAAAAGATTTGATTCAACATATTTACCAATTCAATCGGTTGTAGACGTGCCGATAACGGTGTAAATCCAACAATATCGGCAAACAGAATTGTCACCTGATCAAAATGTTCTGCAATCGCCCTCTGATCTTGCTTAAGCCGATGGGCAATCAGTTCGGGTAAGATATTTAGTAATAACTGCTCAGACTTTTCTTGCTCTACCTGTAACGCCGCCTCTGCCTGCTTGCGATCGGTAATATCACGCGCCACCCAAATAATCGATTGGTCAGAAATTGCCGAAATACTGGCGGCAAACCATACGGTATTGTCTTCACTTTGTAGACTATAATCAAAATAGATCGTGTGCTGAGTGGTTAGCGCCTGTTGAATCTTATCTAACCAATCCTGAGCCGTTTCCTCTTGAAAAAGATATTCGATTGTTTGGTTAATTGGGTCAATGTAAAAGTCATAGAATCGGGTGGGGTTCGTCGGCGCTATTTCGATATTTGCGATTGTATGGTCTTGAACATCAATAATTAAAACAATCGCATTCATCGCCTCAAAAAATAGGCGCATTTTACTTTCCGACGTTCGCAGCTTATTTTCCAGTAATTTACTCTCACTGATATCCCGTGCTGCCCAAATCACACTATCATGAGACAGAGGTGATAGGTTAGCCGCGAACCAACTATCTCGTCCGGCAACGGTCAATTGATAGTCAATACTAACCGTTTGCTGAGTTAAAAGAGCCTCTTGGATAGCTTGGAGAATAAAATCAGCTTGCTTAACTGGGAACTGTTCGTGTAAGGTTTTACCCACAATTTCGGCTGATGGCTTGTAGTCACTCAGGGGATTCGTGGGGGCAATTTTTAGGCATCGTCCTGAGGCATCAATCACCAACACCACATCTGTCATCGCGGCGAAAAGGGCTTGCATCTCTGTGACCGCTTTCTTCTGCTGCATCACACTACCTAACTGATTAGAAATAACCGTGACTAGCTCAAAGAAATGATGGTCAGGTGGGTATTTTTTTGCCATGAAAAATACCAGCACGGCTAAGACTGAAACGGGTTCTTGAGCAGCGGTTGGTGTCACGATGGGGACGGCAAATGCTGAGTTAAATCCGCATTTAACCGCGAGGTCTAATCTCAGGAAAAGGTCATCTGGAAACGTCGCTAAATCATCAACCCACTCCGGCTGAACTCGATGCCATACTCGTCCCGGTAATTCTTCATTGGGTAAGATGGTTAAGGCAGCACTGTACTCTCGAAATTGGTCGAATTTTGTGGCGTCTGGAGAATCGATATCTGTACGTTTACCATACCAACTTGGGCTACATTCTAATGCCATACCATCCGTCGCGGGAATCCACACTTCGCCATAACTCCAGCCTGTAATTTCGCAGACTTGATGTAAGGCGATATCCAATGCAGTCTGAAAATCCGTCGCACTACTAATGGCTTGGCTCATTTTAGCTAGACGTGTTACTTGTTCCTCAGCATGTTTGCGTTCAGTGATGTCGTTAATGATACTGAGTAAGCAGTCTTGTCCACTAAAGTTAATAATATTTGCTGATAATAACCCCGTTTTTACCTGTCCTGATTTGAGACGAAAATCAAATTCGTAATTGTGAATGGTTCCCTGAGTTTGTAATTGCTGGATAAAGCGAGTACGCTCCTCTGGATGCAGCCAAAACTTTAATTCGACTGTGCTTGTGCCAATCAGTTCGTCTTTTTGATACCCGACTAGGTGAAGTAACCGATCATTGACCGCCAACAAGCGTCCATCAGCTAGGGTGCTGATTGCCATGGCGTTGGGAGACAAGCGGAAGGCGAGGGCAAATTGATCTTCGCCTAAGCATCCTGTGGCGCTTGGGGGTTGGATGGGCTGGTCTAATTCCTCGTTCCTGGGTTCCAAAATGCTCAAAGAAAAATGCAACGGCAGGGCAAGGGGACTCGGTAAAGCTTTTATTATATCGCTATTTACCGGAATCGGATCAGGGGCTTTGATGTTTGGATTCAATTCCCTGGATGGGCTGGTAATAGAGGCTTGATTCCTCATCTCGTTAGAGTTCATTGTTAGCACCGTCGCAACATGTATGATGATTCTTCTCTATTGTTCCTTGATAAATGTGAAAAAAAAGTGACTATCAGTTGTCCCGGCGACTGGAAGTGACGCCTACACAAACAAAGTCCGCTGGCGCGGACTAAATTATCAAGGGCATAGTTACTCCTTTCTCGCTCTAAAAATACCTGAATATCTGTCTGTAGGGGCATCATCCTTGCGCCCTTTATATCATGTCCGGTTAAACTCAATTAAAAGTTTAAAGGCTTTAGCCTTTACTAATAAACCCCTTAATTCGAGTAACATCAGGAAACCTACTTGCCAATACAAAAGCGACTAAAAATCCGGTCAAGCACGGATTCCGTTACCTCTTCCCCAGTAATTTCACCTAAGGCTTGAATCGCGCCACGTAAATCAATTGTCCAAAAATCTAAGGGTAACTGTTGGGCGATAGTTTCTTGTACCTGTTCCAATGCTATCTTGGCTTGGGTTAGGGCGGCGGCTTGTCGCTGGTTAATCGCTAAATCTAAGTCAGCCGCGTGCAGGGTTCCCGTTTGTACGGCTTCCAGAATCCCTTGTTCTAATGCCTCAATCCCTTCATTTTTAGTGACGGCGGCTGTAATTACTCGGTCAATACTATCCGGATAGGAGACAGAATCGGCGGGGGTGAGATCGGTTTTATTAATCACTAAAATTAGGGGGCGGTGTTTGACTTGGGTGTAAATTTCTTGGTCTTCTGTTGTCCACCCTGTCGTCGCTTCAATCACCAATACAATTAAATCAGCCGCCTCAGCCGCACGGCGCGATCGCTCAACGCCAATTTTCTCGACTTGATCCACGGTTTCCCGGATTCCGGCGGTATCTAGAACCTGTATGGGGATGCCACCAACGACTAACTGCGACTCTACCACATCACGAGTTGTACCGGGTAAGTCAGTAACGATCGCGCGATCGCTGCGACTCCAGGCGTTCAATAAGCTGGATTTACCCACATTCGGACGCCCGACAATGGCGATGTTTAAGCCTGTTCGCAATAATTGACCGCGATCGGCGGTGGCGAGAATTTGCTTAATATCCGTTAATACTTGTTGCAGTTGAGCAACGATCCCGGCTTCATCTAAGGGCGGTAAATCTTCCTCAAAGTCGATACGGGCTTCAATTTCTGCCAAGTTATCTAAACACGTCGCCCGGAGTTGGCGAATCGGTACAGCTAGCTTCCCTTGCATTCCCGCCAATGCAGCTTGGGCGGCGGCGGGGGAACGAGAACCCACTAAGTCAGCGATACTTTCAGCTTGGGTTAAATCTAACCGCCCATTTAAAAATGCCCGCAGGGTAAACTCTCCCGGTTGGGCTAATCGTGCGCCTAACTCTAAGCAGAGTTGCAACACCTGCTGCACAGGCATAATCCCACCGTGACAATGGAACTCGACGACATCTTCACGAGTATAAGAGCGAGGGGATTGCATAATTAGGAGTAGGGCTTCATCCACGATCTGTTGGGTTTGAGGATGACGCACATACCCATAGAGAATGCGGTGAGTCTGCCAAGCTTGACGCCCTGGTGCGTGGAATAGTTGACGGGCGATTTCTAAGGCATTTTCGCCCGACACCCGCACAATTCCCACACTCCCCTGTTGGGGAACGACAGCAGTTGCGATCGCGGCTATTGTTTCACCTTGGACGAACTGTTCAGACATCGTTTGCTTACCCTACCTTTCTTGTTCCCCCCTTTTGAAGGGGGGCTAGGGGGGATCTCTGATTAAGTAAAGCTTTCAACCTTAAGTTTACACCAATGTTCATCAAGGGTTCCCGACAGATGGTGGTGTAATGGTAAAACCTGCACCAGTTCTGAGCGTTGATGGCGAGGGAAATTAAGCGATCGCGTAAAATAGTCTTTAACTGTATCAATTGCTTTCTATCTTAACTACTTATGACAGCCGTTACGATTAACCTCAATCCAATTGTTCACCTGAATCAAGAGCAATTTTATCATCTTTGCCGACTCAATCCCGACGTAAAATTTGAACGCAATGCCAAAGGAGAATTAATCATCGTGTCCCCCACAGGCGGAGAAACGGGAAAACGAAATGCTGGAATTATCGCTGATTTCGTTATTTGGAATCGACAAACGGGATTGGGAGAAGTCTTCGACTCTTCCACCTGTTTTCACCTACCCAATGGGGCGAACCGTTCTCCCGATGTGGCTTGGGTTCAACAAGAACGATGGGATGCGCTGACAGAGGAACAAAAAGAAAAGTTTCCACCCATTGCTCCGGATTTTGTTTTGGAGTTAATGTCACCCAGCGATACGTTATCAGAAACCCAAGCTAAAATGCAAGAATACATGGATAATCAAGTCAGACTGGGTTGGTTACTCTATCGACCAACTCGTCGCGTTGAAATTTACCGCCAAGGGCAAACCGTAGAAATCCTGGAAAATCCTATCCAGTTATCGGGAGAAGATGTTCTAAGCTGTCATGCATTTAAATTGGGTATTAGTAGCGAGCAAGATGCTCGCACTACAAGGATTGCGCCATTATTGATATTAAGGTTTAAATGCCGAACAGCTTACCTGGCTTTATTTTAGATTTACAAATTGTTTGGAATTGAATCCTTGACTGTCAAAAATTCATCCGTCAATTGTAGGGGCGGGTTTAGCCGTTTAATTTGACTATCTACCGATAACCTCAAAGGCAAAACCCGCCCTTCGCCACTATTTGATCGTGTGTGTTACAGGACAAAATCCGATTACAGCGTCAACGATTGCGGATTGGTTTCAATCAACTTCGCCAAATCTTGCAGGAATGCTGCTGCATCAGCACCGTAAATAATCCGGTGATCACAGGTCATATTCACCTGCATCTGATTCTGCACACCCATCATGCCATCCGTTGTCGCCACAACTTGCGGACGTGATGCGCCAATCGCCATGATTGCCCCTTGTCCCGGCGGTAAAATTGCATCAAATCGGTCAACGCCATACATCCCCAAATTCGAGATCGTAAACGTACCGGAACTATATTCCTCCGGTTGCAACTGCTTGCGCCGGGAGCGTTCAACCAACCCTTTCCAGGTGCGAGACAAGGAATAAATATCCACCTCATCGGCTTTTTGTAGCGTTGGTGTAATCAGTCCCCCATCTGCCATAGCCACAGCAACAGCCACATTGATGCCAGCATGATACTGAATCCCCTTTTCCGTATAACTGGCATTTATCTTTGGATGTTGTTTCAATGTCACAGCGACGGCTTTCGCTAATAGGGCAGTCATGGTTACGCCCTTAGGCTTAATTTGTTTATACAGCTTATCCAATTCATTAGTGGTGATGGTATACCCCACCCGGAAGGATGGCACCTGAAGACTTGCCACCATATTCCGCACCACAGCATTTTGCAGGGTGTTGAAGGGAACCACTTCTCCTTGGGGTATAGCTACAGGCGTGGTTGGTGTAGCCGTCGGTTGAGTCGCAGGCTCAGGCGTTGGCTGTTGCGGTGCAGCGGCGGGTTCGGGTTGGGTCGTTTTGCCAGCAGCGGCTTCCACATCTTCTGCCACAATGCGTCCGTGAGGACCACTACCTGTCAATGTATCGAGTTCAACCTTCAACTCTTTCGCTAATTTCTTCGCCCTAGGCGAGGCGACAGTGCGTCCATTACGACGACTAGGGGTATCTTGCGCTTGGGAAGCGGCTGAAACAGTAGCAGGTTCAGATTCAGGTTTTGGCGTTTGATCTGTTGGCGTTTGATCAGGCGGAGTACTGGCTGAGTCTGAGGCGGAACTGGATTGGGAGGCTTGTTGTTTAGCCGTCTCAATTTCGTCAGGAGTTTCGGCTAGTAGGGCAATTGCCTCTCCGACAGGTACGGTTTCACCTGCGGGTACAGTAATGACGGCTAGATAGCCCTCATAGAACGACTCCACATCCATATCCGCCTTGTCAGACTCAACCACTACCACGGTTTCGCCTTTTTCTATTTTGTCCCCTGGAGATTTTACCCAAGAGACAATTTTACCTTCGGTCATGGTGGAGCTAAGGGCGGGCATGAAAACTTCGTGGATCATGAGGTGGTATTCCCTATGAACTAGGCGTTAAATAACAATAGCATTTGCCAGATCGCATTTTAGCTTGATGACGGGTTCTCAAACTATATATAGAGGTCGAAAAGAGGGAACGGGGAATGGGGAACAGGGAACAGGGAACAGGGAACAGGAAATAGGGATTACCCACCCGCCTCTAAATCTGGGTGCTTCTCCATACCAACCTACAATAGAATTAGCCGCTTACATAGAAAGCTGATGGATTGGATGGTCAAATCGGGCAAAATTTCTTTGGTGAGTCTCGCTGGTATGGTAATCCTGCTGACGGCTTGTACCAGTAATCGCCCAGAAGCGACAGTTACAGCCGCTAATCCCTCACCTGACAAAACGACTTCCTCATCGACTGAGCCATCCCCCGATTCTCCCGGTAATTCAACTCCCCAGCAAAATTTTTCATCGCCTCAGACGCCAGCAGCTAACCGGGAAAACTATCGTTCTATTGATCTATCCCAACAGACAGATAGGACGAGTTTAACCGGGAGTGATCCCAAGGCGATCGCACTCTCAGCGTTTGGTACTAGCGACGCTGACACGGATTCACCCACCGTCGATGTTTCCTATCCTCAACCGGATCAGGCAATTGTTACCCTAATTCAAACTGGATTAAAGGATGATTCGGTTAGAGGTATCCGATATCGCGTTGAGTTCCAGAAAAATCCCTCGGCTCAAGCGAATGAACAATGGCAGATGATTTGGGCAGGATCTCAGTTCAAATGTTACCCTGAGCGCGGTCATCAAGACTGGTCACCTGAATTTTGTGTTTGAGTACGTCGGGGTAGAGCGCACGGGGCGTCAGAGGATGCGTAGCTTCTGTTGCATGGGGAGATCTGGGGACAGGGGAGCAAGGAGAAAGCGATCGCAGAATCTTCCTGATTACTGGGCGTCGAAACTGTTCCCTGTTCCCTGTTCCCTTACCTCACCGACATCCTAAGGATGCGCGAGTCTCTACCCCCGTTTTTGAGTTAACCCCACTGGCTCTAGTACAGAGATTTTGGACTTGTAAGCGATCTAAAACTGCATTGCTGAAATCAGCCCCCGTAATCTTAACGTCATCCAAGCGAGAACCTAACAAAATCGCTTCCTCTAGAACCGCATCACTTAGATCAGCTCCTTTGAAGTTAACCTTATAAGCAATGCTGTATGAAAAATCTGCACCTTGTAGATTCGCCTCAGTCATCGTCGAATCACTTATCACCACACTGCGTAAATCGGTATTGCTTAAATTCGTTTGCGTCAGATTCATTTTAGATATCTCCAGTTCAGCTAAATTTTGACCGGAGAAATCCATGGTACTCAGATCAGATGCGCCGTCATTAATAAGCTGTCGGGCAGAGGGATTGGCTGCTTGGGCGGATAGGGGAACCCAAACCAACACCAACGCCAAAATTAGAGCGGCGAGTCCTCGAATAGACTTAATAATACTTTCTTTCATTGCAACTGTTGCCGAAAACATCCTTTCTGGTGTAGCTTACGCCAAATTTTAACCACATCGGTATAACTGATAGGGAATACCAATCCGGTAATGGTGACTCGGATCAAGGATACAGGTTTTTTGGTTCGCGATCGCAAGAGTTTGGGGATAGTCTCGCCGCTTCAAGCCGGGAGCGATGACCCATAGATTCAACGGAGACACAGAAGGTATGGCTAATTCCAATAACTGTTGCCAGACTTTATCATATCCCTGTTGGCGACTTAAAAATGCTACTGTGCGATCGCCCTCCTGACTCCCCCCCTCTGATACGTTCTCTAATGCCAAGGCAAAGCTCAATCCTAATCCTACATCCTGAAGATCCTGATATCCCATCACCATGATCAAGGGAACAGTCGGTTCAATTGTCATATTTTGCGCCACCTGCTGAGGATGATAGGGTTTGAGAAACACCAAATTCGCCACCACACAAACTGTACTCACCAGAGAGATAGCTAAGGGTAAGATGATTTCCCATTTTGCCTGTACTTCAGCACCCCTAAGCCCAGATACGCCATGGCGCGTCTCTACATTTACAGTTAAACTCGCGGCTAATAACGCACAAATCGCCGGATAATAGACAAAGTTATAACGGGGGACAATGGAGATATCCTTACCTAATCCGTAAATAATTGCCAGAAATTGCAGTAATACAGCCAAAGTAAACCCGAATAGCGTCAATGTAGCTAACTGGGTTGAAGGCTGACACAGCAATCGTTTCACTCCCACGCCTCCCCGCCAAATAATCCAACTCCCCAATCCCAACGTTAATCCTCCCATGGGTATCACAATCCACAAAGGTTGATTTTCTACGGGTAAAGCAATCACCATCAGGAACCAACCCACCAGTAATTGCAACAGAGGCGTAATACTATCCGGTGGCGGTAGCCAACTGGTTTCTGGACGCCCCACATCTGCCAAAAGCATACCCCACCACGGTAGATAACTCACTGCCATTCCCGCCATTACCAGCGCCACAACACTCCAACTCCCGCCGGGTAGACGCCGACGATACCCAATCATCCCGGAAATTAGGGTCAAAACTTGGGCAATGACAGCCAGAAGAAAAAAGTAATGGACATAACAACCGATACTGTTGACGATTCCCCAACCGCACCATAGCCACGGGGAAGGCATTTGCTGATGGTATAGACGCTGCTGAATCGGGATTAATGCCAATAATGCCAGAATAATAAGCAACATGGGTAACGTGTAGTGACGCGCTTCCTGAGACAGGTAAACCGCAAAAGGAGACACCGCCATTAACGCAGCAGCGATTAATCCCGCGATGGGCGAAAAGATGAGACGATTGAGACAGTAAATTGCCGCGATCGCACCGACTCCGATTAAGGCAGGAAATGAACGCAACGCCCACGCTAATGATTCGGTTCCCATCCACCTTAGCCACGAATGCATTAAGCAAAAGAATAAGGGAGGATGCGTGGATTGTTGGGCAAGGGTTTGGGCAATGTCTCGACAGCTAGTTTCGGGTTGGAGGGTGAAGAATTCTTGGAGGGTGGACAAGGGAAATACTATATCTAATGGTAAATCATTATACTCCCGTCCCAAGCTAAAGAAAGCCGTGAGAACTTCATCCAGCCACAGGGGTTTTAAGTCAAGCTGCCAAAATCGGAGGAGGGTTCCCAGAATAATGATTCCAGCCAGGGCGAAATAATGGTGAGTCAGTTTTTGGCGTGGGTTCATAGTATAGAGTTAATTTGAACTATGGCGATTGAAATCGCTGCTACACAAACAAAGTCCGCCTGCGCGGACTGGGTTATAAGTATTAGTAGCGAGCAAGATGCTCAATGTAGCGAGCAAGATGCTCGCACTACGGCAAGGATTTTTCTATTCTTGACATTAGCGTTTAAACGCCGAACAGCTTAAAGCTGACTTTTCACGGCATATCATAATTTTGACCTAACGCCCTGAAGCGTCAGGTATGGCACGTAAATGTGTAGGGGCGGGTTTCACTACTATCTCTTCGATTGCACCCAGATGCAACTAAACCCGCCCCGATTCGCCGGTTTCGTGGTTTCCCGTGAAGCCTCAGGGTTATAAGGGGGTAGCTAACCCAGATTTGGTATAAGTCCTGGATTGATTAACATGGTGAGAGTAGACGCTAATTTGAGAGACAAAGAACTTGGACTGGTCTAGGTTTAATCTTCATGGTGATGCTCCTGAACGTGCCTTTGAAGCGCTGACAGGAACCCTATTTGAGCGCTGGTGTCATCGGGAGTATGCGGGTCAAATTAGGCGAGTCATGTTCGTTAATGGTGCGGGTGGCGATGGTGGTGTTGAGGCATATACTCAACTCAAGGATGATCAGGTTATCGGATTGCAAGCGAAGTGGTTTAGAGAACCTCTGAAGTCTTCTCAGATAGAACAGATTAGAAAGTCTCTAAAGACAGCCTCAGAGAATAGAAGCGGATTAAGCCGCTACATTGTCACCATTCCTAGAGATTTAAGCGATGCAAAAACAGAAAAGCGACAGACAAAAACAGAACGCGATCGCTGGGATAATTTTATCAAGGAATCGAATCAGCAGTATCCCCATATCACGATTGATCTCTGGTCAGATAGAATCTGATCTACAGTTGCGACTCAATGGACCCGCTTCCCGCCCAAAATGGTTATCAGAGGTAAGCCAGATCCGTATTCTTCTCGAACAAGCTCATCGAGCGGTTCTGCGTCTCAGATGGTATCCAGAGTTTATGCAGCGAGATGATGCAGAAGCTCTGATTACAGCAACAGAAGCCTGGTTAATATCTGCCATTGCCCAGCAGCAGGAAATCGAAAAACGGCTGACACCAGATAATAGTTTTCCTTTGCTCAATCTTGAATATGAAGTCATTACTCCGGCAGATACTTGGCAGCTCATAGATGTGTTATCGCACGATAATGTATCCTTACAGTGGGGTAGTTCCGCCTCAACAACATCTGATATTGGCAAGCAGCTTGAGGATGCCTTAGATCGTTGGGAGATGCGAGAAGTGACTCCTCAAAAGCTCCAAGAGTTAGGGCAACCTGCTGCCTATATTGGTGAGCCGGGAGTGGGTAAAACTCATGCCTTAGCTGATGCAGTTCGTCAGCACTTAGAAGATGGAAAACCCGCCATTTTAATTCGTGCTAAAGATATTGATCTGAGCCAAAGTTGGGACACTGTGCTAGCTGATGCTGTTGGTGAGTCAGGATGGAATCTAAGTCAAGTGCTTGATGCATTGAAGACAGCAGCAATTCAAGCTGAAGTTCAAGCCACTTTTAATATTACGGATGATTCAGAATTTAAATCTGTTCGTGTCTTAGTCGCTATTGATGGTTTAGATGAGACATCTAGAGCAGAACGTTGGGCGGAAAAACTTGGAGAACTACTCCCTTTAGCCAAACAATATCCCAGGATTCTTTTCATCTGTTCACTCCGCACCAGTCTTTATCGACGCCTATCGATACCCAAAGACATCAGCCAAGTTTGGTTAAATGGTTCTGATGCACCGCTTAGGGATATTTTTGCATCCTACTGCAAAGTCAATCGAATTGAATGTCCTCCAATTTTACGTTGGGCGTTACAGACTCCCCTAGCTATTCGACTTTTTGCTGATTTATACCAAGGTCAACATATTGATAGCGTCACCCTCCAAGAATTCTCACTGGTTACTCTGATACTTAAAAAGATTGAGCATACCGAGCGTGCTATTCGAGAGAATGATCCAGAAGGTTGGCTTGACACAATTACTCCTGTTCGTGATACTCTTCGGGGAATTGTTAAAGCTTGTTTGAATGAAGGAAAAGCCTTGTCTCAGGAAAAGGCTTTACAAGTGGCTGAAGCGGTACAAAAAACTCCAGGTATTCTATCTAAACCACAGTTGTTAAGCATCCTTGATAACTGTCTGAATCATGGACTGCTGCTACTTAGAAAACAGCCATCAGATGATCCATTAGAACCTGACCTATTATTGTGGGAACCTGCCTACGAAACCTTAACCGATTTTCTCCTAGCTTGGGAAGCCTACAACAATGCAAAAACTGACCCAGATACTCCCACTATGCCAACGTACTTAAAGGATCGGGAGAACACCATTGTACTTACTGCCTATCTTCTTGGCAAAGAGGGCTATGACTTCTTTACTACAGGATTGTGGAGCAATGATTTAAGTGAGCAAAAACGGGAAGAATTACGATTAACAACAATCTTGATGATGCCTCCAGAAAAAGGATTAGCTTATCAAGACTGGGTGGTTGAACTCTTCCAGCGAAATATGCCCAGTTGCAGGAAAGTTTTAGAGCGATTAGTCATTCCCGGACTTAGGATACCTGGTTACTTCTATGGAGCCAAGTTTATTCACGATACATTATTACCCATGCAAGTAGCCAAGCGCGATCTGTTTTGGTCGGGACCTAACTACTTGCCTGCTAATCATGGCGCTCCCTGGGAAGGATTTGGAACTCCGGTACTAGATAAACTAGAAATAGCGGATGATGATCCCTGGGATGCTGCACCATTATTATTAGCTTGGGCAACAACTACAGTCAAAAATAACCTCCGTCGTCGCATTCGAGAACAACTTGCTGTTTGGGGAAGTAACAAACCTGATGAGTTACTGAATCTGCTGAAATGCGCTTGCCAAACCAATGACCCACAGATGCGAGAGGATATCCTTTCCGCTGCTTATGGCGCTTCGTGTTTGACTCGACCCAACGCAGAATGGCTACCACTATGTAACTGGATTATTGATAATTTCTTTGTTCCAAATGCACCACTTTATACCCATGATGTAATTGTTCGGCACAGTGCGAAAAGCATGATTGAACGTTGTGTTATTTGTCAGGTTCCAGTTGATGAAGACAGGCTAGTTTATGTTCGCCACCCTCATGTCGATCCTGAAGAAATGCTTCCTATTGATAGACAAGCAGCTATTGAAGTAAATAAACATTTGATAATGAAACGAGTTACTTACAATCTGGATCGGTATGTTTTGTCAAGAGCGATTAAACGTTTCTTTAATGAAAGCAGACTTTCAAAAACCCATAGAAACCATAGCCAACAACAAAAAGAGAAAGAGGCTGATAACATTGAAAATATTGACAAAACGATACTGTATAAATTTATCGAAGGTTTATTGAGACAGTCTGCTGAACCTCAAGCTCGCCAACGTGTGGAAAACTTTTTGATAGAAAAAGCAATATGGCAGGGAATAAGAAAAGCGTTTGATACCGCAACAGATGAAGAACAACATGAATTATTACAACACTGGGGAAGGACTGAGGACGAAGCTGAAGAGGAAGAACTAGCTGAAGTTCACGATGAAACCCAATCAAAGTCTGGTTTTTCGCCATCAGCACAGGCTCTTTTGTCACGCTATATTGCTGAGTATAATCTTCAAGAGTTAACCCCCAAAAACTTTACTTTCGGTTTTGTTGTCGCCTATACAAATCAACTGGGTTGGTCTGAAGATATTTTTAGGAAAACACCGAATGGTGGTAAATCGGGTGAAATTATCGGTGCAGATATTGCGATAGCTCGCAAATACACTCCAGCAACTCATGGCTCACGAAGCTCTATTGCCACTTTGGCTGAAAAATATGTTTGGGCAGCTACTAATGAATTAACTGGATTTTTAGCTGATCGTCTTGATGCGTATACTTGGAACAAATACTGGAAGCCTCCAATAGATATAGGTCTGTTTACGGAGATAACCAATCCAGCTTCAGATGTAGGCTTTCGTCAATCCCCAATAAATCAATTTTTAGATTTTTCAGAACTGATTCCGGATACGGATTTATCTGAAACTACTCAGGTTAATCGAGCAAATGAGTGGGTCAAGAAGGCTCCTATACCTGATGTTCAACCTTTACTTTTCCCCAATTCGGAACAGCTTCCTGAATGGGCAAGAAATTATGAATGGGTGGTGTTACGTTCAGTCGCTACCGAACGACATGCAGATAGTCAGGCTGAGTCAGTCTTGTGGATATCGAGTTTCTTATTTCCATCAAGTGGATTACCTCTTCTGGAAGAAGATGTTCAGTTGAGAGTATTGCCCAGGTTCTATGAGTTCTGTTCTGACATCGTCTCAGTACAAACTTATTGTGATCCCTGTGAATTAGCATGGGCTTCCTGGATTCAGGAAGCAGAAGGATTAATTGATTACCCCACTTTAGATATAGCGGGAAAACCTGTAAAATTTGATATCCAGGCAGCTACCTGTCAGTTTCATTGGGAAGCTGCAAGCGGTGAGACTGAGGAATGGATGCCAGCTAAAAGACTCCGAGAAACACTGGGTATTGTGGATTTTAAGGCAGGACAATTTCTATCCGCTAGCGGAGAAGTTCTAGCCTTTACCTTAAATCGTTCAGGAGAACGTTGGCAGTCTCCTCGTGGTACAGTTCTTTTGGCTCGTCGGGATGCGATTCTGGAAATGCTTGAACAGGAAAAGTTGAGTATGGGGTGGGGAGTACGGATTTATCGAGAGCCAGCCTATCCACTCAATGGCGCTAGCCAACAAAGAATGTTTCGAGACTGGCATGCAGTGGTATTTTGGAAAGATGATGGATTAAAAACAATTACTGTTCAGGATTTAAGCGGGGATCGTTACAATGATTAATTCCATGTGATATAGGGCGACCCAATCATTTGAATAAACTCCAATTGTTTCTTTAAGCAAGCGGGTCGCCCCTACACACTCTCATCTATTTTTATGATATAAAAGTATTTTAGGCAAGATTGTTAGCACCCAGACAATATAACAAATTCGAGTGTATTAAGCTGTTCGGTATTTAAACCTTAATGTCAATAATAACGCCATCCTTGTAGTGCGAGCATCTTGCTCGTTACTAATACCCAATTTAAATGCATAAAACCTTATTCATTTTCTAGTTCAGTCCGCCTACGCGGACTTTGTTTGTGTAGCTGCGATTTCCAATCGCCCTTTTATCCCCTCTGTAAAATACCATCTTGAACACTCGCTCGACGATACCCCCTGGAGGGTAAATTGTTCAGATCAAATTCCTCACCATTTTCCCGTTTCCAAATCTTGTAATCAGAAAACGTGAGCGGGGTTTGGGGTTCACAATCTTCTGGGATATGATCCCCGAAAACAAAATACACCGCGCCCTCTCCCATAACATGAGCGATACCATTCCGGTTCACCACCAGCGAGGTTCCCTCATCAATCCCTATCCCCAAGACACTATCAGTGATTCCATCCCGAAGTTGACGCGCCATAAATGTCATCAATCGACCCATGCGATCGCGATCGCTAAAATGGGTGTCTATAATCGTACCCTTCATCAGCGACCAGTTGAACAGGTCATAACTAAACAGAATATCTTCGTAGGGATCATCTAAGGCATATTCACTATCAACCGCATCCGAACAGGCGTTATAAATAAACTCACTTTGAATCATCGCCCCCGCACTGGTTCCCCCAATCCCACCGCCTTTAGCGCCAACTGATTTAATCGCGTCTGCTGTTGCCGTATGCTTAAAATTGCGGGTATAGTCGCACTGATCGCCACCTGCAAAAAATAACACCTCAGCTTGGCGAATTGTATCTGCAACGTCTGAAGAATTAGCATCATCCCGACTCCGGATAACCAAGGTTTCTACCGAATCCACCCCATTCATCGCCAGAATCGGTTCATTATAGCCAGCAGAACCCGATGAGCGAATCACCACCACATCAACCTGAGCCGAACAGTCGGTGCAACCTCTCGCCTGATTAATCATCCACTGAATCGCTTCATCCACATCAGCCCCCCCGCCACCTAAATCAAAAGCAATACCTGCGGGAACATTGACATCCGTCGAATTGCCATCAAAATAGCGGATAACCTTGGCGGATGCTGGTGCAACCCAGAGCGATAAGCACACAAATACTATTGCCACCAGCTTGATGACTTTAGCAAGGGGCAAACCGGAGGTAGATTGAAAAGGACGAGAACTCATAGAATTATTGGAAGATAAACCCCGATATCAATAGTGGCACGAGTAAAAGGGCAGATATAACCGCCACAACCGTGACTGGATCTACATTGATAACGTTTTTTTCAGGTTTATTGCTCATCGAACACCCTCCCAGATTGACTAAATACTGCTTTACCACTCGACTGGGTAAACTGCTGTCCCTATCTTACTGCCAAGTGGGTGATCAAGATGGCAGATGAGAGATAAAACAGTTTTGGTGAAGAGATCCAGCATAGTACGTTGGTTGGTCTTGTAGGGGTCGGCTTCACTGCTCACATTTTTTTCCCGCCCTGATGTAACTAAACCCGCCCCGATCAAGGTGCGAGGATTCTTTGACGAATGACGCATGACGCATGACCAATATAGGTCTTGCTGGATACAAGCATCTCTCTGTATCCTACTGATGGAAAGGCTGTAAAAAAAGGTGCTGTCATGGCTAATGCAAAAAACGTCCTGGGTACGGAACTAGAAACCTGTTGCACATCTCCCATGACTGGATTTTACCGGGATGGCAAATGCAGTACTGGTGCTGGTGACTTTGGCGCCCACGTTGTTTGCGCTCAAGTGACTGAAGAGTTTCTGGAATTTACCAAACAGCGTGGGAATGACTTGAGTACACCCGTTCCCGGATTTAATTTTCCCGGTTTAAAACCAGGCGATCGCTGGTGTCTATGTGCATCTCGTTGGCAAGAAGCCCTAGAAGCTGGTGCTGCACCTCCTGTGGTTTTGTCGGCTACTCATGCATCGGCGTTAGAATATGTTTCCTTGAGTGAACTTAAACAACATGCTCTTGATGCTCAAGGTGCATAAAAACTGGTGGTATTTTAATTCAAACGTATTTGATTGTTTGTGAGATTATGTCTGTTCTTGTTTAACTTTTTTAGACATTTCAAGCCCTTGAGAAGCGGTGCGTTACGCTTCCCTAACGCACCCTACAATTCCCAATAATTAATTCATGACTTATGACTTATCAATTTTGGAGTTTTGTACAGATGAAAGAACCGGATTAGAATTAGTATCAACATTGTCTAAAGCGGGTTTTAAAATCTGCCAAGCTTGTTGCGCTTCGGGTAAAAATTGATCCCGTGCAGCTTTCGCTTCGGCAAATTTAATTAACGTTTTGGCAAAACTCTTATCTGTCGCCTGCTGCATTTGTTCGGGAGTCAGGGGTTCAGGGCGAAAGAGCGCCTCAATTACCGGACGTAACTCTAACGCCTGCTGTTGTATCTCTTCTAAGCTAACTCGTAAGCTGGCTAAATTCGCGATCGCCTTCACCGCTTGAATGATTTCTGGTTCATCGTCTGGCGATTCAACGGCTGATGGGGGTCCAACCACGATTAAATCTTCACTGCTTAACCCATCAGCAAAACTATTCGCATCTAAGCTAGTATCCTCTGGGTCATCCATCCGACGTTCAATTTCTTCCAGCGCCTTTTTGCGACTGCGATCGCTGTCCGTTCTGCCGCTGACTTCGATAAATAAACCCAGTTCCTTTAAATGTTTGGTTGTATACTGAATCGTCGATTTCGTCATAATCTTTATCAATAGAGAATTACATATAAACTACAATAAAATGCTGTATTTTTAAAGAAAAACTAACGGCTTATCCTTCAAGGGTGCAAACGCCTCAGCATCAAAGCGGTATAAAGACGCTGGACGCCCTGCTCCCCGTGAGGCTTTTAGACCCGTATCGGCTAAAAAACCCAACTTCAACAAACGGGTGCGGAAGTTAGAATAATCTGAGAAGTTTTCGCCTAAAACAGTAGTATAGAGTTGATACAAATCACTCAGCGTAAAAACATCGGGTAATACGTCAAACGCGACAGGACTATACTCTAACTTATTCCGCAAACGCTGATATCCATACTCAATAATTTTGCCATGATCGAAGGCTAGGGGAGGGATCTGCTTAACCGGATACCAAGCCATACCACTCATACCCTCCGCCATAAACTGGGCTTCTTCAAACCGAACTAAGGCAAAGTAACTAACGGATAGATAACGAACGCCAAAGCTTTTCGGGGATTCTCTGGGATCACGATGCGGACCACCAAAGGTGTAGAGTTGTTCTAAGTAGAGATTATTCACCCGAATTTTTTCCACCAGAACCCGATGGGCAGCATCTTCTAGGGATTCTCCTTGGCGCACCAGCGTTCCTGGCAAACTCCACTGATCGGAAAAAGGTTCATCCTGGCGCATGATTAGTAGCACCAAGACGCGGTTTTGTTGAGTATCGACCGAGAAAATAACAGTGTCAACACTGACTTTGAAGTCAGCTAACGCTGGTTGGTTGATCGGTTTGATGCCGCGTTCTGACATGATTATCCAAAACTGTGACGTTTTGAACTTAAAAAAGTGACAGTCCCCCTAAAAGTATAACTAAGAACGTCCCTGTTCCGGAGTCACCGTTGATCAAGCGTACAATTTTTCTCGATTGATATACTCTTGAACAGAAGGGGTTATGACATCTGGGTCTCCTTTTTCACGATAGGCTGTGGAGGACACTCCAGGAACATTCAGATCCGCGATCGCCACCTGAGTGCCAAGTTGCCTTAATCGTTCTACACCTGTCTCGTCTATGTCATAACCGGGACGCGGTACAACCATCAACTGTACCTGACTGAGTAATTCTTCAATTCGATACCAACTAGGTATCTGATTGACTAAATCCGAACCCACTACGAGAGTATAATCCACCCCATCCCCCCAAATTTCCTTGGCTTTGGCTAACGTTTCTAGGGTTCTACTACGACTCAACTCCTCATGCACACCAATATTATTTCGCGGTGTTTCAATTTCGGAAATTAACACCTCTAACATCCGCTTACGGTGTTCCAGGGAGGTTTGGTGAGACTTAAACGGATTATCTGACGCCCAGACAGCGACTTTATCGTAATGGTTGGACAACCATTCAAGAATAGTTTGATGGGCTGCGGTGGGTGGATCAGCACTCGTTCCGAATAAGGCAATAGTTGTCATATCAAGTCCGTTAGCATCGTCATGATAGATTGGGCAGGAGGATACAGATAAGTAGTTGGGAACAATTAAATTTAACGGATCTTATCGTCATTTGTCATACTCGCTCCCGAAAAGAAGCAAGCTACGTCTTATTGTAAGGGTCTGAGGACTATTTACACGCTGGTGGAGTGTTGGGTGTATTTTCACCAACCTACTCAAAGGAAAGAGCATGTCATCTTTGATCCTCGTGTAGGGGCGACCCGCTTGCACAAAGCAACAATTGTATCCACTCAATTTGCTCGGGTCGCCCTTTACTCCATCCGTGTCAACTTAAGCTTAAAACGAAAGTAATACCTTGATATAACCCCACCCTAACCCTTCCCTTATCAAGGGGAGGGAACCGGGAGAAAAAAGGGGGTAAGGAGGGAACGAAGAACTAAAATGGCTTTGATTTCCCCCCTTAGCAAGGGGGGATTAAGGGGGGTTATTTTTAAGGCAGCGAGATTCAAAGGCTCACTTACCTTGAATGTCACTGACTTAAGCTGGGTTCGTAGTAGGCACGAAGCATGCCAGAAGCGCTCGCATCGCTTACTACAAACTCTAAAGTCAGTGGTATTCCACTTAGCTTGCGTTTCCTCTTAAGTTGACACGCATGCCTTTACTCAAACCCCTATTTCAGAATGTATTTTTTCAGGTTATCGGTTTTCTTTGAGCTGCTATATGCCTCCTACATTTAGACATCAGTCGCTTCTTGCTCTAATCGTTTTTCTGTCTGTTGAGTAAGCTGTTGTAATTCATCCGAAATCTCTACTTGTAGGGGTTGGGGATCATCAAGTTGGCGGATTGCATCAGGAATCATTGCCACAGTTGCCGCTGTGCGTTTTTTAATGTCCGCTAATGGTTCCGGTGGGTTTAACCGTTTACCCGTTTGAACCATGAGTTGCAACAATGGTTGTTCATTTGCTTGAGGAGATTCAGATACCATTGCCAGCCGATCTTTGCTAATTTTCCCGTCCACGCAATGGCGGAAAACTTGTTTACGTCCAGGATAGGTTTCTTTACTACTCGACTGTTTCATCGTAGGAATGCCATCCAGTTCCACCAGTTTATACACTCCATTAACTGGCTTACCTGTAACTAATCGCGTACCGACACCATAGCCGTCAATAATACCGCCTGCTTGTTTAATTTTGGCAATCTCCCATTCATCCATGTCACCACTGGCAAAGATTTTCGCTTCTGGTAGCAGCGAGTTCACTTGTTTAGACAGATCAGCAATATCTCCAGAATCTAAGCGCACACCTGCAACGTTTGTTTGATTGGCTTTGACCTGTTCTGCCAGACGTTGAGCCGCTACAACTGTATCATAAGTATCAATTAATAGAGGCGCAGTGGGAAAATAGCGTTGAAATGCACTAAATGCCTCATCTTCACTCCCAGATACAGCAGCAATTGCCATCACCAGCGAATGTGCCATTGTGCCACTGGGTTTTTGGTTCAACCTTAGCGCGGCGACCACATTTGAGGTAGAATCAAATCCAGCGGCTAATGCTGCCCGTGCTGCCCAGATTGCGCCTTGTGGACTAAACGCACGGCGGGTACCAAATTCCAACAGCTTGGCATCCTCTCCAGCAACATCTCGCATCCGCGCTGATCGAGTTGCAATCAGGGTTTGGTAATTAATTGTATTGAGAATATACGTTTCGACGAGTTGGGCTTGCCACAAAGGGGCTTCGACACGCAGCAGAGGTTCATTGGCAAATACGGCAGTTCCTTCAGGTACAGCCCAAACATCGCCAGAAAATCCTTCTGACTTGAGGACTGACCAAAAGCGTTCTGGGACTTGATCAAATAGCCCTGTTGCTTGCAACGCTTCTATATGGGATTCGGAGAATTGAAGCTTCTCCAGATAATCTAACGCCTGTGCTAATCCCATAGCAATTAAATAGCCAAAGCCGTTAGGCAAACGTCGCACGAATAACTCAAAGCTGGCGCGTCGATTCTCTAACCCTTCACCAACATAGCAAGCTGCCATGGTCAGTTCATAGAGATCGGTTAATAGGCTGTAATCGGCTGGAGTGAGAGTGAGTTGCTGATCTTCCTGTGGCATAAGTTTCAGATGGGTATTGTTCAGCGTTGATTGTCATGAACCATGAACAAATCAGACGTATAGCGCGTAGCGCTAGGCAATCGGCAATCGGCAATCGGCAATCGGCTCAATTGTAGTAGCAAGCCCCCAAATAGCCCTATACCTTCTGAATTAAATTTGGCATCGGAGCAATTTTTTGGCACGAATACTTCCCCCCCACAAATTACGCCTTAAACGTCAAAATCGGTCGTAAACGCGCCACTACACTGACCATCTTTGCCTTAACTTGTGCCTCAATTATGGGCTGAATGGGCTTATAAGCCGCAGGTGCTTCTTCAATCCGCCGTTCTTCCCGCAGGGTAATGCAATCAACACCCGTTAACCCTAAGGTTTCCTCACAGTAACCCGCCCCACGACGACTCAGTTCAAAGCGCGATCGCAACCGTCCTGCGCCATGGGATGCACTCCAGAGAAAGGCGGGATTTCCTTTACCAACGACTAGGTAAGAGGGTGTTCCCATTGAACCCGGAATAATCACAGGCTGTTCGGCATAAGCTGGACAAGCGCCTTTGCGAGTTATCCACCGATGAATTTGAGTGGATTCCTTTTGAGGCAATGTAATATTATGGGGCAAATCATAAACCAAGGGGGCTTCTATATCCCCATAAACCTGCCGTAAGCGTAACCGTAACAGTTCCGCTAACACAAGCCGATTGACAAAACCATAGTTAGCGGCGGTTGCTTGGGCTTGCAAATAATCCTGCACCAAATCAGGGTTCCGGTGAACCGACAGAGAAAACAGCCGAGACTCTGGATAAGGATGTCCTTGTAACCAAACCGCTTGAGTACGGGTTCGCCACAGTCCCCCAATAAATTTGCCCACATTCCGAGAACCGGAATGCACCATAAATGCCAATTGTCCCTCTCGCACTCCCCAAGCAAACGCCCTTGCCCGATCTTCAATCGCCTCAACCATCTGAATTTCCACAAAATGATTGCCACCGCCAATGGTTCCCAATCCCCCATCTCGCACCCATCCCTCCTCTGGAACGAGTTCCTCTGGTGCCCACCGTATTGACCCATCCAGGGAACCACCCAAGAAAACGCGATCGCATTCAGCCGCTAACTGATCCAGTTCAGAGTTGACGAAACTACCCGTTGGTAAATCCAGCATCCCATCCAGCCAACCTGGAATCCCATGTTCAAATAAAGCCCGACTGGTTTTGGCTGTCATGGTGACATCACGAGTACCCAAAAAGTAATCCCCTTTGATCAACTCAACAAAGCGATCGCGTTTCTCTAAAAAGTCATCAATCGACAAATCCGCCAGATGTAATCGCATCCCACAGTTGATATCAGAACCAACAGCAGCGGGAATAATCATCCCTTCCGTTTCCACGACTGAACCGATAGCAACTCCGGCGTCACCGGGGTGAAAATCTGGCGTAGCGCAAACCTGACAAACATGACCCCCTGATGGATGACGAATGTTTGCCAGATTCGCCAACTGTTTAAACGCTTTCGCTTCCACTGGAAACCCTTCTGGGAGTAAAACCTCTGCCACAGGCGCATTGGCAGAATTTTGCAGACGTACAGAGTAGATCGGATGATTGTAGTGAACATCCAACCCCTGTCGAGACAGTGCCCGCAGGAGTCGGCGCAAATTTTTCGGCTGCATAACTATACCTAACAAGTCACAATGACTTGCCTTAATCAATGTAGAGCGTTTGGCAGACTTCGGTGCAGCAGCCGCAGTTAAGCCTGCTTGTGCCATTATACGATCAGGCGTTTAAGTTTGGTGAACTCTCGTAGCGAATGTCAGGATTTCCCAGCATGAGTGCAACAAATCATTACAGAATGTCAAGGATGTAAACGAAAATTTATACAAATAGCGAATAATCGGGCATTTGACTGAAGCTTGGGAAAAGTATTGCAAACATAATCAAATAAATGTTGCAAAATACTGTTTTTTTGGGGTGTATCCCTCATAATCTAAAGTGAATTGCATACCAATACACCCAATTTAAATCTGATTGAGATTTACTCTATGAGGAGGACAAGGTTATGAATATTTCCAAACTGTTTGCAGAAATAACCCAATATATATCAGAAGCGGTTGTGAGAATTTTCGGTCCCAGTGACGATGCTTATCCGTCTACGGGCGTGCAACCCTTCAGTGGTGAACCTTTCCACGAACCCAGAAGAGCGGATTGGTAACCTCCGATAAGAATCGGTAAAAGAATCGGTAAAAAAATCGGTTTGGTAATTGTTCATGGGTTCATTCCAAAAATTAAGTTGGTGAAGATAGGTTAAACTACTTCACCAACTTTTATTTAGGTTTTTTTATAAAGGAATTTGATTGGATAAGCTGACTAATTCGGTGTCTACTACCTTCGACCGCTCTGATGGAGAGTTTCGTCTCCCGTTGGTAGTAACAAAGTGAAGGAAGCGACAAAAACTTCACACCACCTTAGCTCAGCAATTCAGTTGCACCGTTTGCACATCTGACGTCGCTCTCCTTCGATGTGCAACCAATGGACCACAGCAGCAAAACGCCCAATCCGGTGCAATTCCTTTGTTATTTCTCATAGTAGCGGCTAAACCCTTTCAGTTTATCGACCGTTAGGTATAAAGGACAACAATTTGCTATCCATCTAAAAGAGTATAGTTATCGGTTCTACAAAGAAAGTTGACGCAATTGATGCTGCTGTTGATTGAACTGTCGTTGTTCTAGCGTTAACAGCTTGTACTCAATGGGAGGACGCATATCCCACTGGGTTTCGGCAAACATCAGTAGAGAGGCAGCCATCACGATACCCGTGGTGAGAAACTGCCAACCTCCGACATAGTTTAAAAGCGCAATACCCAGTAAATGAATGATACCTGCGAGAGTAAAGGCACGCGATCGCATCCCTAGTCCTGTACCGATATAGCCCACAGCGCACAGTCCCAACCATAGGTGACAAAGGCGAATCAACAAATGTCCCCAACCCAGGAAAATGCTCAAATCGGTGAGAATGACACCACCAATCATGAGGACTCCCCAGAAATAAAGTAGCCAATTGAGGCGTTCAACTTTTACCCAAAAGTTGGTGAGTACCACCATCGCTGCGGTGCCAATTAGGGTAAGTCCTGACCACAGTCCAGCTTGGAGTTTCCAGCTAATCGGCAAAAACTGGGCAGTGATAAAAATCATGGCGCAAATTATACCCCAGAACAGGAATACCTGGTCGATACGGGTATAAAAGGCTGATAGCAGTGTCTTCCGTCCGAGTTGCCAATGCAGGCGTAACAATCCTTGACGGTCTTGGTAGTCGAGTGCGTGCTGTTTGGTACGAAGAATTGGCTCTGTGGGATTGAAGAAGTTCATACTGTATCTACGTTTGGCAAGAAGGTGCTGTAAAACGTGATCGGTCTAGAGGATGATTTTTAACTATGTTAACAAAATATTACGAAATGTGTATATGATTATCATCGGTCGGGGTTGGTCTAGATCCCCCTCTTAACAACAGATCTGCCGCTTCCCTTGTATTGCAACCGCTACAAGGGTGTGGACACGCCTACGGATATCGAGCTGTTCGGCATTTAAACCTTAATGTCAATAATGACGAAATCCTTGTAGTGCGTTTAGCGAAGCCATGCCGCAGGCTTTGCATCTTGCTCGCTACCCATTCCCAATTTAAATGCATGACAGCTTAATACCCAATTTAAATGCATGACAGTTTACCGTTAACTTTCTGCGATCAACCATCTTTATATTTTTAATTATTCATTAAAAATACTAAAAATTTTTACGCAATCTTGTAAATTATTCTTAGCAAAATCAGGAGTTTTATCCCAGCTAATCGACTGAAAATCGCTGATTCTTATCGGTTTCATATCTTCAAATGACCATTGTGCATCTTCCGCCTCTAGAGAGGGTTGGCGATAAGCGACTTTAACATTTTTGACTGTATTTTCATTGACTATTCCTTTAAAACAACGACTCTGCTCAGTTTGTAAAAAATACTCCTGTCCAATTAGCACATTATCAGTTTTTACAAACACTAAATACCGACTACCCGGACGGTCAAATTCCGCTGATTCGCCATAAAAATAATTGCCATCGGGTAAATTTGTAATCGTCGGCTTACGGTTATCAACGCCTGGTGGTTTGGGTAAAGGGGGTGGGACAGCTTTAGAAGCCTCTGGAGTGGGCGCAGGAGTTATCTCAGGGGAGACAGAGGGTGTATTAGGGACTTGTTCAGGAGTCGGTAAGACAACTATCTCTGGGGGCACAGATGAAATCGTGGGCGTGGGGAGGGGTGAGACTGTTGGTGTTTCTGTAGGAAGGGGTGAGACATTCGGGGTAATCAAGGGAAAAGAAAAATCAGCGGGTGTTTCTGATACGGGGGGTGAGGGACTCTGGTCATTTTCGGGGGATTTAGAGGACTTACAGCCAAACAAACCCAGTCCCAAAACTGTGAGAATCACCAACCACTGAATCCTGGGGATACGCCGCCAGTAAGCCTTTCGGGTGTCAGAGTGAGAGTCCTGGATAGAAATATAACCCGCTTTCGCGTCTATCGTTGTCGTCAATTGCCTAGAATTTGGCATAGTAAAAACTAGGAAAGAATTATAGGCGATCGCACCACCATTCGTCGTCGGCGATAAAAGCGCCACCACCTTTGTTACTGTAATCGAAAATTATGCGCGAACTCTATCCCCCCATCGAACCTTATAACCAAGGAATGCTACAGGTGAGTAACCTACACAGGATTTCCTATGAGGAGTCAGGGAATCCGGAAGGTAAATCGGTCGTTGTGTTACATGGTGGACCTGGGGGAGGTAGCCAACCCTTTTACCGCCAATATTTTAATCCGAATCAATGGCGAATTGTTATGTTTGACCAACGTGGGAGTGGTAAAAGTACACCTCATGCGGAACTGCAAGAGAATACTACTTGGGATTTAGTCAGCGATATTGAGAAACTGCGCCTCCATTTGGGGATTGAACAGTGGGTGGTATTTGGCGGAAGTTGGGGGAGTACCCTGTCCCTCGCCTACAGTCAAACCCATCCCGAACGCTGTCGAGGATTGATTCTACGGGGAATCTTTATGCTGCGACAAAAGGAACTGCGTTGGTTTTATCAGGAGGGGGCTAGCTATATTTTTCCTGATGCTTGGGAACACTACATTAAGCCGATTCCAGAGGCGGAACGGGATGATTTTATTTCAGCTTATTATCAGCGTTTAACCAGTCCTGATCCCAAAATTCGGCAAGTAGCTGCGCGGGCTTGGTCAGTTTGGGAGGCGAGTACCAGTAGACTGTTGCAAGACCCCAACTTAATGCAAAAGTTTAGTGAAAGTGATTTTGCCGATGCTTTTGCCAGAATTGAGTGTCATTATTTTATCAACAAAGGCTTTTTTGAATCAGAGGATCAGTTATTGCGAAATATTGATCGGATTCGTCATATTCCTGGGGTGATTGTTCAGGGACGATATGATGTGGTTTGTCCGATGATATCGGCGTGGGAGTTGCATCAGGTTTGGTCAGAAGCTGAGTTTGTTGTGGTTGCAGATTCGGGACATTCTATAACAGAACCGGGGATTCGTAGTGCGTTAATTGAGGCGACGGATAAGTTTGCCAGTTTTGAATAAGTAGTCGGACAAAAGAAAACGGTACTGTATTAAGTGCAAGTAAATCGCCCTCAAACCCTTACTGTTCCCTGTTAAGATGTTCACCAAAAAACAAGGCTTTTCAGCTTTTAGACGTTAACTTGACCGAACAAGATTTTGTAGGGTTTTCCTCCCTTGTCCTCTTGTCAACCTTGTCCTCCTTGTCTTGACCCCACCCTAAAGTAAAAAACCTCCACCTGTCAGGGGGGGGAGGTGGTAACCACAAAAACAATCACCGTCGCCAGCGCCAATGCGCCCTGAATGACATTCCCCACCAGCGAACCGACTACAATTCCTACACTCGCTTTCAACGCCGCCTTTAACCGTAGCTCTAATTCCAACTGACGGCGAGATAAAAATTCACCGATAAACGCTCCCAACAGTGGACCAATTAAAATTCCTAACAGAGGACCTCCCACAGGTAACGCTGGAAGTAGCCCTAAAATCCCCAAGACTAAGCCAATAATTGCACCAATTTGCCCCCACTTGCTCGCCCCTGCCCGTTTTGCTCCCCAGTAGGTGGCTAAAAAATCAATGCCGACACTGAGGAGTAATACCCCAACAGCAACGCCCAATGCCAAACTTATCGCACTTAACCCTTGGACAAATCCCCAGACTAAAATTGCCACAACAATTACGCTAGAACCGGGAAGACCAGGGACTACAGCACCCACTACACCCACGAGCATCAGGGCAATTAATATCCAGTAGAGCAAAGTGATAGACATCTAAACTTAACGATATTAACGATATATATTAAGGTCAACGTTCCTCAAACCCTTACATAAGACAAAGGACAAATGACGATCCTAACTGTTGACGTTCGACTGTACTGACTGACTCAACGTATTTTCTAGTTTATCAGCTAGCCCCTCAATCCAGCGCTCATCTTGTTTGGTGTAACTGCGGGGAGCATTCGCGCCTAAAATTAAAGCACCCTGATTGCCCAGAGGTTGACAGATGAGTCCTTGGGTATTTTCTGGTAAGTAGTCAAATTCGATTCGTCCGGGATAGAGTTTCAAGTCAACCAAGTAAATGGGTTTTTGTTGTTCCAGAACCCGCTTCAGGATAGCACCGGGTTTTACCTCTGGCTTTTTTCCCAATACTCCCCGCCTTAGTAGCACTTTTCCCTGATAAAACACAACCAGCGATCGCGTCACGGTATTGGTTAATAATAAATGTGACGCCCAAGCCAGTTCCGTTTTTGCCGCCTCCGGTAACTCTGGTGTCAGTTCAAAGCCTTCCTCCCCAACCAAATCTACCGCATCTGGCGATCGCGGCTGCACTTGCTGCCACAGCAAACCTGTCAAAATCAATATGGCACTCAGAATAACTCCCAGTGCGTCTGAACGCGCCTGAGATTCCGTAAGTTGGGGAGTCAGCAAGCGATTGATTAACAATAGCGTTCCGCCTAATCCCCCCACAATAAACGGTAATTGTCGCAACACAGAATTTTGATCAGGTTTAGCCATTCTTTCCACAGCGTTATATTGTTTCGATGAACGCAAGCCTGTCCTAACTGTTGTAGCGGTTGCTACAACACTCAACCTTCACCGCTCAAAACCCAACACTCAAAATTTATGTCTCCCCATCTTCGAGTATCCGTTGAAATAAATATCCTGTCCCTCGTGCGGTGAGAATCAACTCTGGATTGCTGGGATCATCTTCCAGCTTGGCTCGCAGTCGGGAAATATGCACATCGACAACGCGGGTATCAACATGGCGTTCTGGGGTATACCCCCACACCTCCTGTAAAATTTCTGACCGAGAGAAAGGTTCTCCAGAGCGACTGACTAATAACTCCAGGAGACTAAATTCCATCCCCGTGAGCCGAATCCGTTCGTCTCCCTTATATACCTGTCGTTTGTTTGTATCAATTTTGATACTAGCGACATGGATTACCCCAGAACTGGGAATCCCGGACGCTCCTACCTTGTCCACCCGCCGCAACACCGAACGAATCCGGGCTTCTAACTCTTTGGGAGAGAAGGGCTTGACCACATAATCATCCGCGCCCAACTCTAAGCCAGTAATTCTGTCGGCAACATCACCCAATGCCGTTAGCATGATGATGGGGATATCCGATTCCTTTCGCAACTCTTGACAGACGCCGTAGCCATCCAGCTTGGGCATCATCACATCTAACACCACTAAATCAGGTTCACTCGTGCGGAAGGTGTCTAAGGCTTCTTCCCCGTCGGCGGCGGTGACGACATCGTAGCCAATCATCGACAGGCGAGTTTCCAAGATCCGGCGGATACTCGCTTCATCATCGACAACCAGAATTTTTTCCTTATGAGTTTCCAATTGATTCAAGACTCCTAATTTACAGTCAACGAAATGTTAATTTATCAGTAGCTTATCTCTAAGATATAACGTTATACGAAGCTTTTTTAAGTCATAATGCTTTCGTCTGACCTTTTCTTACGACTTTTTAAGATTGGTTTAAGTATTGAAAATTCCTAGCACCTTGAGATCAGGATGCCTAAGACTAAATCCATCTATGTTTGTAATCAATGTGGGGCAGAACACTCCCAGTGGTTCGGCAGATGCTCCTCCTGCGGCACGTATAACTCCTTAGAGGAGAGTATGCTCTCAACAGCGACTAACTTGAGGAGTGGGGGTTGGCAATCCAATACCCGCGCCTTGACTCCATCGCCAACCTCCGGACGCGCTCAACCGCGTTCCTCACTTAAGTTCTCAGAAATTTCCAATAATGTCCAGAGCCGATTTGCCTCTGGATATAGTGAATTGGATCGGGTACTAGGGGGCGGGATTGTGCCGGGTTCGTTGGTGTTGATTGGCGGTGATCCAGGGATTGGCAAATCCACGTTGCTGCTACAGGTGGCAAATCAACTGGCACTGGAGCATCGTATCCTCTATGTTTGTGCCGAAGAGTCGGGACAACAGGTGAAACTGCGAGCCTCTCGTCTGGGGGTTTGTGCTGATCCGCTTCAGGAGGCGGCAGATAATAATAGTGAGGCGACGAGTAATGGGGCGGCAAAAAAGCGGGGGAAGTCGGCAAAGTCGAAAACCGCGAATCAGGGTAAATCCGCTGGGGATCATGAGCCAAATCTGTATGTATTGGCAGAGACGGATTTAGAAGAGGTATTACGGGAGTTGGAGTCACTTAAACCCCAAGTTGCCGTTATTGACAGTATCCAGACGCTGTACTTCGCCGCGTTAACCTCAGCACCGGGTTCCGTGGCGCAAGTGCGGGAATGTACCTCAGCCTTGATGCAGGTGGCAAAGCGGGCAAATATTACCTTACTGATTGTCGGACATGTAACCAAAGAAGGCGCGATCGCAGGACCGAGGGTGCTGGAACATTTGGTGGATACGGTATTGTATTTTGAGGGCGATCGCTTTGCGTCTCATCGGTTGCTGCGATCAGTGAAAAATCGGTTTGGTGCTACCCACGAAATCGGGATTTTTGAAATGGTGGATAAGGGGTTGGAGGAGGTGGTGAATCCGTCAGAACTATTTTTGGGCAATCGGGATGAAATGAGTCCAGGTACGGCGACGGTAGTCGCTTGTGAAGGCACTCGTCCGATTTTAGTCGAGTTGCAGGCGTTGGTGTCCCCTGCTAGTTATGGGTCGCCGCGTCGTTCAACTACAGGGGTAGACTATAGTCGATTACAGCAAATTTTAGCCGTATTAGAAAAACGGGTAGGAATTCCCCTGTCTAAATTAGATGCTTATGTCGCTACGGCTGGCGGGTTGGGCGTCGAGGAACCAGCGGCAGATTTGGGGATTGCCATTGCAGTCGTGGCGTCATTTCGCGATCGCATGGTTGATCCGCGCACGGTGATGATTGGCGAAGTGGGATTAGGGGGACAGGTGCGGCTGGTGTCGCAGATGGAACTACGGTTAAAGGAAGCGGCAAAGTTAGGATTTAAACGCGCGATCGTTCCCAAGGGTCAAGTGTTACCGGATCTGGATATTGAGGTGATCCCGGTTTCCAGGGTACTGGATGCAATTATTGCTGCTTTACCAGGAGGATTGCGCCAGAATTCAGCAAATGAGGCAAATGATGCCAATCAGGAAGAGGAAGACGACTTTTAGAGTTTTGGGCGTACAGAATGTGGGATAACAATAAAATGAAAAATGAAGCTCTACTACTACAAATCCGATGAATACGCCAATTTTGGCGATGAACTCAACCCTTGGCTCTGGAACCAATTAATACCCAACATTCTGGATGAAGACGAACGAACCCTCTTTGTAGGAATTGGGACGTTACTCAACAGAAAATTACCCAAGGCAGAGAAAACCATTGTATTCGGAACGGGTGTGGGATATGGATATGGAACTGTACCCAAAATTAATGATTCTTGGACGATATATTGCCTCAGAGGACCCCTGTCTGCCCAAGCGCTTGGTGTTGCCAAAGAAGTCGCCGTTACCGATGCGGCTTTACTCGTCAGGCGATTATTTCAGGCGAATCATTCTAAAACCCAGCGCTTTGCTTTTATGCCTCATTTCAAGCACGCTACCCCAGCCAGTGCAGCCTGGAGTGCTATCTGCGAACAACTGGGATTCGCCTATATTGATCCGCGTTGGTCAATTGAAAACATTTTATCAGCAATTAGCCAAACTGAGGTATTACTCGCTGAAGCCATGCATGGTGCTATCATTGCGGATGCCCTGAGAGTGCCTTGGATTCCGATCAAAACCAGTGCCAATATTAACTCCTTTAAATGGCAAGATTGGTGTCTTTCTCTAGGTATTGAATACCAACCTCAGTATGTTATGCCCCTCTGGGATTTCTATCCTGTGTTTCCTGAGGCTCCTTCGACTCGCTTGCGTATTCGCCCAGAAATTAATTACTGGATAGATTGGTTAAAACAGGAACAATTAAGCGTATTTAATCAAATTGGCGGTGATCCCAATCAGCGAGTAGCCCGACAACTTATGGATATTGCCAAAACAGCCAAACCTATTTTAAGCGATGAGTTCATCGTTGAGCGTCTTACCCATGAACTAGAGACAAGACTACAGCAATTTAAGGACGATGTTAGAACGGGGAATTTTGCCTAAAAGCCGCATCTTCCTCATCTTCTCCATCACCCCCAGCTTCCCCAGCTTCCCCAGCTTCCCCTGCTCCCTACCCCCACCACAGACTCCCTACAGCAACCCCTATGTATTTTAAGGGAAGAGAAGTTTTGCGATCGCTGCTGCGGAACGTTGTTCTCGCCAAATCCAGTGGTTATCCTGTCCCTTCTGGCGAATGTGAGTGATGGCTTGATCAATTAGGGAACCAATTTCGTCAAAAGTTGAGAATGTTGCACCAATTTGGACAGGGAAATTCACTTGATGATTGATAACTGGATAATCAGAGGCAATGATATAACAACCACACGATCCGGCATCGCTAATTACACCACTGGTGCGGTAGTAATAACGATCTTTGTCATAGTGAATGACCAAAATATCAATCTGTTTTAAGACACGGATATAGTCCTCTTCTTTAGTGGTATCGTAGAGGGCTACTCCCAGTTGATCTAAATAGTTTGGTTTTTGACCAAAGGGTGTACCTATAATTAGTTCGCATTGATCAGAATTTGAGCTGATGTATTCCTGTAATCTGGCAATTAGTTTTGAGATAGGTTTATCCTGTCGAATCATCCCCACCACCCCTATCTTAATTTTGGCATCTATAGGCAAGCGTTCACCGAGTCTCAGGTTGGGCGTGACTTCGCTAAGGATTGGATGAGGGATAATTATCTTGGATGACGCGGGTAAGCGGAATTTATCTGGGATAACATGATCATCGATTTCAAATAAAACGACTTTTAAATTCTTGAAAAGTTGCAGATACCTTTTTAAATAGACTAATCCGAATAATTTGATTTTGCTAGTCATGGCAAATTGTTGATTACCATGTAAGCTAATCAATACCTGTTTTCCTGTTAAAGCCAGTAAAGGCAGAACTCCTAATAAATGTTGGTTATAGATTTCAAATATAAAAATTGTATCGATATCTTTAAGCCGAAAGGCTCTAATGCCCATTGAAATGTGGCGGTACTCGCGGCGAAGTTGCAGTCCTATAGAGTAATTTGGAATTGATTGGCTGATTTTTTTGAACCAAGGGGGTAAAGGGGTTTCTATAGATAAAAACCCTATTTTTTTAGTCTTGATGTATTGCTCAATGAGCAGAATGTCTTTCAGACCCGGATGCATTAATTGCATTTGTTTTTATGTAATAACGAAACAGTTTTACTTTGATCTGGGTAGATACAGATGACTCTTTGGTATTTGTGGTTGAACTCTAATTTTTAGAGAAGAGAAAAAGCCATTTGAGTCAATTTAATAACTTTTCCTGATCACCATAACTCCCGCAGAGGCTATTTTGGGGACAAAACTTTAAGGAATGCACGTCCTAGTATTTTAGTGTCATAAAATAATTCTAACAATAAGCTTACACATCCTAACCGTTTCTCCAGAATAACTCCCCGATTTATAATTCCCATATCGATCAACTGCTGACTATTTTTCAGCCGCACGGAAATTTTTGGATCGTACAGGTTTAGTGGCTTATTTTCGGCAATGAGTTGAGCATATTTTTGGTATTCGACTGCTCCTTGCCAGTGCTGATTCCGCTGGATTTCTGATTTAACATAATCGATAAAGAATGAAAAATATTTAAAGTGTAGCAAACACGCCGTTGTCGAAGAAACTTTTATGTTTTTGGTGACGTGTTCTGAATAAAATATCATTGTATTATTATATTTAAGCAAAGGGAACTTGGTTAAACAGTAGGGCTTCTTGCCTCGTTTATCGTCACTGCCAAAGATACGTTGTCGCAATCCTCCCCAATAATAATCTCTGATTGTTCCTTCCTGGTGATGATAATACTGTCTATCAAAATAGGGACAGACCTTTAAAAAGTCATCTCCAGGCTTATAGTAGGCTTCCTGAACAGGTTGCTGCGAATACATGTCTAACATAATCCCTTGAACGGCATTTTTGCCTTGCCATTCTATTTGGCGACAAAAATCGTTTAGGCTTCGAGTTTCACAATCGGGATAATAGAGTATTTCATCGGCATCAACGATTAAACACCAGTGATTTTGACCATAATTTTTGAGTAACCATTCTAACCAAGTTCTTTTATTTTCTTTAAACGATTCACAAGTATGCCAAACATAGACATCCTCTTGTTGCACCAGATAGTTTAGGGTATTGTCTTCCGAATCATTATCGACTATTAAAAACTTTGATATCCCTTTTTCTCGATAGTACTTCAAAAAAAAAGCTAATCGATGTACTTCATTTCTAACAATTACAAAACCTAGGATATGATCGGCTTGTAAGCTAATTTCTTTATGATCCCTTCTATTCAAAGTATTCATTGTCAGTTCATCTTCTGACTAATGTGTATAGTTTAGTGGAAATACCCCAAAAGAATAGTTTTGAGCAACTCCATTTCTCCAGCAGCAACTACATCAGTTTTCAATCTAGTTTTATACTTAACAAAATGCCGGATTATTTTTCTTAAGTCATTCACCATATAGAGCGGCACAACAAAGGGCTTTTGCCAATTTTTGTAGGCGATCATCCGCGTCTGATACCGACTTAAACCGACTCCCTTGAAGAAACGAATTAAATAATCTTTCTGAAAACGAGATTTAGGGATTTTATGATAAATATGCATATCCTTATTGAACCAAAGTTCCCAACCATCATAAAAAAGATAAGATAACATCTCTACATCTTCACACTTCGTTGATAGAGAATTTCCAGATACCCCACTAATACTCTGATGTTCGGGAACACTTTTTAGCCAAGCTTCCTGGCGAATGACTACTCCAGCTCCAGGCGGAAACAGTTTCTTCCGCGTATTTTTATACTTTTCGTTATAACAATACGTCTTTTTTCCTTCCAGGATCGCAAAATACCGAGCAATTCTCTCAAAACCTGGCGGGGGTTCTACTTCAAATTTGCCATGGATTTGTCCTCCATACGCCCCAGCTTTTGGGTGAGATTGTCCAAACTGATAAGCTTGTGCTACCCAATTCGAGTCGGGTAAATTATCGTCATCCAGAAAACCGATTAAAGTACCCTTGGCTTCTCGGATGGCGCATCGTCGGGCAAATGCTAGTCCTTGTTTCGGTTCAAAGCAATAATGAATGGGATAAGATTCAGACCAGTTGGCTTGGTATTCCTGAACGACCTTAGCCGTATCGTCGGTGCTATTATTATCAACGACAATAATTTCCCAGGAAATAGGCTCTGTCCCTTCCTGCGATCGCAACCTATCCAGAACCTCTGCTAAACGATTCGCGCCGTTATAGGTACAAATCGCGACAGTAAAGTCGATCGCGCTCATGCCTCTCATCTTCCTCTGGGGAATAACTCTTCCACTCAATGAATCGTGAGCTGGAGTCGAGCGATCGCTCTCTCCCCAATCCCAATCTGCTCGCTTGTAGCAAATACACCGAGGAAACACCATGCCCTATTGTTGGTTTGACCAGCAGGCGTGTTTTAATTAAGAGTCTAACCTGTCTCTAGCAGACTGTCACCTTCTTTCCGCAAGGAGGCTCACGCTGTAATATGAGAGATTCAGCGTTGAGAGGAATTGTGGGGTAATCGTTTAATGTAGTCCCGAATAACCTCTGATATCTGTATCTTTGATTTGATGGGTGAAAGGTTACTCGGTATGCAAAAATTCCAGATAGGCTTGACTCATTTCCTTCACCGCCATCTCATACAATTGTTGACCATGTTCCGGTTTGGCTAAAGCGGGATTAGACCCCATGCGCCCATCGGGATAGCGGCGGCGGAAGTCTGTCGCCCCGTAAATTGGATGTCCAGAGGCGACATTAGCGGCTAAAGGGGCATTCTTGATCGCTTCAGGATAAAGGTATTGAGTTAAAGCAACTTCGCTGGGTGTGGCGTGAGATCCTTCCTGATCACCATACCATTGTTTAGCTAACTGATAAACCGATTTACAGGTAAACCAGTTAGCAAGGCGACATCTGACTTGATCGCTGTTGGGAATGTGGAGATCCCAGAGATAGGCGTAACTCTCAGAAAATGCTGCCTTCAGCGTCGCCACGTTACCACCGTGACCATTAATAAAGAAAAATCGGGTAAATCCAGCCCGGGTTAAGCTGACTAAATAATCTTGGATGACATGAATTAAGGTACTAGGTTTCAGGCTCATCGTACCAGGAAACCCTGTATGATGCAGCGCCATCCCCACGCTAATTGTGGGACTAACGATCGCATTCGTCGCTTCACCTACCCCTCGGGCGATCGCTTCAGCACAAATCGCATCAGTACCAATTAATCCCGTTGGTCCATGTTGTTCAGTTGAACCAATCGGCAGAATAATCCCTGGCGATCGCTTCAAATACTCCTCAACCTCGATCCAGGTCATCAAATGTAGCAGCATTATCCCTTCTAAAAAAGTGAAAGCAGGGGGACTAGGGTTACCAGCCTCCTGCTTTGTTTCTGTAAGACCCCTCATTCTGTCATACTTGCGTATGACATGTATTACACTATCCTTAGTGTAGGTCACCATGGGGAAATCGGCAATAAAGTTACCCAAATTGTTTTAAGTCTGCAAAATATTCATAGGGTATAACCACACCAGCCGAATCTTGTGTCACTCTAGACGTAGAGTTCCATTTCTATATCGTTGCAACACCATGATTTTGGTGTATATCTTGGCTTAGAAGTTCAGATACCCAATTTCCTTACCATTTATGCTTTCTGTCGATCTACCGCAAAGCCCTTCTACTCCAGAACTGGCACAATCCAACCGCATTCTGGTCGTAGAAGACGAGACTCTCATCCGAGAAATGCTGATGTTGTCCTTACAAGAGGAAGGTTATGACGTGGTGACGGCTGCTGATGGTCGTACCGCTTTAACCCTTCTGTCCGAGGGCGATGCCAATGACGAGGAGTGCCAGTTTAGCCTGTTGATTCTAGACTTGATGCTGCCTCAGGTGAACGGACTCGATCTATGTCGCTTGATCCGGTATAAAGGGAATTCTATTCCCATCTTGATTCTCAGCGCCAAAGCGAGTGAAACGGATCGGGTTTTAGGGTTGGAAGTCGGTGCCGATGACTACCTGACTAAACCCTTTAGTATGCGGGAATTAATCGCCCGGTGTCGCGCCCTCCTACGTCGTCACCGCTATAATTCCATACCGCAAACGCCGACGTTACAGTTACGGGACATTACCCTCTACCCCGAAGAATGCCGCGTCACGGTGCGGGGCGAGGAGGTGAATCTCTCACCCAAGGAATTCCGACTGTTGGAATTGTTTATGGGGTATCCCCGGCGGGTGTGGTCTCGGGAACAGTTAATTGATCAGGTTTGGGGAGCCGATTTTCTGGGAGATACCAAAACTGTCGATGTTCACATTCGCTGGCTGCGGGAAAAATTAGAAAAAGACCCCAGTCAACCGGAATACTTGATTACCGTTCGTGGCTTCGGCTATCGGTTTGGCTAATTAATTTTAGATGCGAACCGGCGATCGCATCTTACAACTCTCGTGATTCATCTGAGGGATGAAACCCAAATCAGTACCTCTATCGCCCTGTCGAAAGGTTACAGTACAAGCGATGGTGAAAGTCCTCGTGATTTATCCGAGGGATGAAACCGAATTTCGACAAGCTCAATTGCCGCAAGGCGTCCAGCCTAGCCACTTGAGTTGCGAGTGTATTTTTTTCTGACTCTCCTCAATTAATAGTGTATTATAATGTTAGCAAACATTGTATATTGTCGAGCAAGTGTTTAATCTGATTTACGAGTTTAAGCTAAAACCAACTACCGCTCAAGTCGCCAGTTTTGCTGAGTGGCTAGAACAATGTCGTCGAGTCTATAACTATGCCCTTTGTGAGCGGAAAGATTGGGCAAATTCCCGTAAGTCTCCACTAAACGCTTGTTCGATTAAATACGAGTACATTATACCAGCGGATGCACCAGC
>NZ_JAVJTO010000127.1:0-8868 GCF_040220235.1 Coleofasciculus sp. B1-GNL1-01 | reverse complement strand
GGGTTCTGTGCCAACAATGAAGGGGACACTGGATGAGATTGCGTCTATTTTAACCCAGGGGGTTGGTGATGCGATGACCTTGAACTGGGCAAAGCTGCGCTACCAACACACGGCGGCGATACGGACGATTTTAAAACAGCGCTATGCTGGGGCGACGGCTAATCGGATGCTTTGTGCTTTGCGACGGGTTTTGCAGGAAGCTTATAGACTGGAGTTAATTAGCGCCAATGACTATGCAAAAGCGGTGGATATTGGTTCGGTTAAGGGGTCTAGTTCGCTTAGGGGTCGCGCTCTTTCAGGTGAGGAAATCGCGGCTTTAATGGAGAGTTGTGATGCTTCTAATCCTATTGATGTTAGAGACCGAGCGCTGATTGCTCTACTGCGCGGCGGCGGGTTGCGTCGGGCTGAAGTGGTGAAGCTGGAGTTGAAGGATTTTGATCCAATTAAGGGCGTGGTTGAGGTGCGCCAGGGGAAGGGAGGAAAGAGCCGGACGGTTTATTTATCAGATGAGGCGGTTGAGTTTGTGGAATGTTGGCTGGATGAGAGGGGATGTAAATCGGGTTCCCTGCTGTGTCCAGTTCGGAAGGGGGGACGGGTGGAGGTGCGGAGGATGACGCCTGATGCTGTGTTGAAGATTATTAGGCGACGGGCTGAACAGGCTGGGGTGGAGTCGTTTAGTCCTCATGATTTCCGCAGGACGTTTTGTAGTGACTTGTTGGACGCCGGGGTGGATATTGTCACGGTGCAGAAGCTGGCAGGTCATGCGTCCCCGGTGACGACGGCGAAGTATGACCGCCGGGGGGAAGAGGCGAAGCGACGGGCGGCACAGCGTTTGGGGTTTTAGATTAGTATTAGTTGCACCGTAGGTCTAGAGAGGCTGTGATGCTGGAACCGCCACCAAAGCCACCACCACCACCACTGCCACCACTATAATCACTTGAACCACTGCCACTACCACTGCCACCACCATTACTATTGCGTTTAGCGACGACTATGAGAATACCTGCAACAGGTACTGCTATGGATAGAAATAATGCTTGCCAATGCTTTTTTAAAAAACTTTCTTCATCAGATAGTCGCTCAGTTGTATTAACTTCATCTCCTAACCGAACAACCAATGCTTTGGTTCCAGCTAATGTCCCTCCGTCAAAGTCATCTTGCTTAAAAAGGGGAGTAATTTTAGTTTCGATAATCTGACCAACTTGGGCATCCGGTAAAATCGGTTCGATGCCGTATCCCGTTTCAATCTCGACGCGGCGATCGCCTGTGGAAATTAAAAACAGCACACCATTATCCTCATCGGCTTTGCCAATCCCCCAGTAATTGAATAACTCTGTCGTGAAGGCTTTGGGTGATGCCGCCGGAGAAGTTTCAGGTACAGTCACCACCGCAATTTCTGTGCCATTGTTAATTTCCAACTCTCTAATCATTTGATTGAGTTGCTCTTCCGTATCCTCACTGAGAATCTCTGCCATATCCGTCACCCAAGTACCATTCACTTGTTGAGGATTAGGAACCTCTTCAACGGTTAAAGCTTGGGCGCTAAGTGGTGAAATAACAATGAAACAGAAAGGAACTGCCCACATTGCCTGTTTAATTTTAGTGATTATCACTTTCATGATGTCCGAAACGGTAAGTACCTGGAAATCTTGAGGCTGAATTTTGACAGAAGTTGGCATTGAGGGTTTCTAGTTGGTTCGTTCATATCTTAATTTATTCTCTCCCTGTGGGATTCCCCACCGCTCCTGTTGAGGTGTATAGTGAGCGGTAGACAGTTGGAGCGGCTGCTCAGATGGAGCAATACACGATTAAAGACTTGATGGAGAGGTACAACCTCAAGACCAGGCAATCTATTTATCAGTGGTGCGATGGCTTAAACCTCAAGCTACACAAGGGGGAGCGCAATCGAGCTTACGCAACTCCAGAACAGGTTGAACAGTTAGACCAACTCAAAGAACACCTGGATAAGGGGGGAACCATCGCCAGCTTTACCCCTGTGATTGACACTGAAATTGACACTTCATCTAACCTTGTCCATCAATCAGTAGACAGTACAGTAGACACCCCCGATTGGCTGGAGATGGTGGGAGCCATAGCCGGGGCGATTAGTCCACCGAATCCCATCAGCCATTGGGATAGGTTGTATCTGGCGGCTGAACGGGGTTATATTCTCAGCACCTCAGAGGTTCAGGCGCTCACCGGGGCAAAACCTAGGGGGGAGAAATGGACGAGAGGAGCGTTCCTGTTTGTGCGAGAGGGGAAAATCGGCGCTCAGGTTGCGTGGCGGGTGGTGAGGAAGGGGGGGTGATTGGGAGCGGAAAGAATCGCGCTTTGTCAAGTTTTTTGATGGAGCTGGGTGCGATCGCTCCCCTTACGCCTATAGTGAGAATACTTCCGACTTCATGGCAACAGAGGTGGTCATGAATACCTGGTGAGGCAAACAACCGAGGTGGCATCATGTATAAACCCCCACAGAATAAAAATTCCTCTTGGACTCCAACCACGGTACAGAAAAAGGGTAAGAGTCCATCTAAACTGGGGCGTTTTTCGATTCAACCCAAGTCAAACCCGTCATCAACCTCATCCCAAGAAATAGGGGAGTATTCCAGAGATTCGGCGGATAGACTTACTGCCAATGTGATGCGAGGAATCCAAGCTAAGAAACAGGAGGAAGCTGAAGGGTCTACATTACAACCTAAATTTGAATCGCCATGGGCACCAACGTTTGAGCCACCCCCACCCTTACCAGAAAGTCCAGCTTCCAAATTAAAAGGTGCTTTTGCCCCTGTATCAAAGAACCCGATTCAACCTAAGCCAAACCCGTCATCAGAATCATCTCAGGAAATAGGGGAATACTCCAGAACCTCGATGGATAGACTGGCGGCGAATGTGATGCGAAGTCTCCAAACCAGGGAACAGGAGATTGCTGAAGAATCAATACAACCTAAATTTGAATCGCCATGGGCACCAACGTTTGAGCCACCCCCACCCTTACCAGAAAGTCCTGCTTCCAAATTAAAAGGTGCTTTTGCCCCTGTCTCAAAAAACCCAATTCAACGCCAATGTACTGAGTGTGCTAAGGAAGGGGAGGAACAGAAGGGGGAGGAAAGGAAAGACTTAGAGGAAATTGGCATTCAAACCAAGTTAACGGTAGGAGCGCCTGGAGATGCTTACGAGCAAGAAGCTGACCGAGTGGCGTCTCAGGTAATGTCAATGTCAGCCCCTACGGATAGTTCAGCGTCAGTTCAGCGTCAATTAGATACCAATCACCCCCATCACCCCCATCAGATATGGAAAAGAGCACAGTCGATTAAACCTGTAATGCAGAGGCAAATTGATCCGCGTGTGCAAATGAGGGAAATGATACAACGGGCGCATCTAATAGATGGAAATCAAGCCTCTGGTGATTTAGAGAGTCGTTTGAATGCGTCTAAGGGTGGGGGTTCTCCGTTATCAGAGAACGTGAGAGGGTTTATGGAACCGCGCTTTGGGGCTGATTTTAGTGGGGTGCGGGTGCATACGGGTGGTGAAGCGGTGCAGATGAATCAGGAGTTGGGCGCTCAGGCGTTTACTCATGGAAGTGATGTTTATTTTGGTCAAGGGAAGGAGCCGGGGAATAATGAATTGACGGCGCATGAGTTGACTCATGTGGTGCAGCAAACTGGCACTCAGATTCAGTACAAGTTGAATGTTAATCGCCCAAAGGCTCGATACCCACAAGAGACAGGGATAGCCAATCAGACCGTTGCTGTCACAGTACCTCAAAGTCTACAACAAGTCCAGAGTCAGCCTGATATACAACGATCACCTAAGCAGCTCATACGTATCGATGTAAGCGGTAGGCAATTAACAGCTATCGCCGATACAGGTATTCCACTATACGCTGGAGCAATAACTGATATTCCTCCTGGTCAGTATGATATGGTGTATTGTCCTGACAAAAAAAGGTTTTGTATAGAATCATCATTACCAACACCAACTACTGGCGGCGGAATTTTGAGCATTACGGATTCTCAAAGCGAGACAGCTCAACAGATATTGAATCTGATGAGAACAACTCCTCCTACTATCCGAGTTCCATTAACAATTCATGGATTAGATACAGCTTCGGATGGAACTGGTAGTGGAACACAAGGACAGGGAAAAAACAAAGTAGGGTCTGCAATTAGATATAACCAAACTCGAAAATATAACACTGAGACTATTAAGAAGATCCAGCGCACTGTTGGAACAAAAGACGATGGAATCATAGGACCAAATACTGTTCAGTCCATTATCAAATGGCAAGAAAAAAATGGACTTGATGCTGATGGAAAATTTGGACCAAAAACTTTTACTAAGATGTTTGGTACGGCATCCCATACAATAGGAAGTGCTGTTGAAGAAACAAAGCGGATAGACAACGAACCGACAGAGATAATCAATGCCGATTTGACTGTCTTAAAAAATGAAAAGCTTGCTAATCATTATTTGCAGATTTTAGAACATTATACGGGTCGAAGCATTTCTTCAGAAGATAGGGTAAGAGCCAAAGATGGTCTATCGAAAGAGGAAGCCATCGAAATAATTAGTGCTAAACCATTACGGCACATGATTACTGCTCTCTACACACAAGGCTATCGTGAATTTCAAGGAGCTAGCGGTGCTGACTTAGCTCATTTTTTCGGACTTGAGGAAACAATCATCGAGCAATTTGTTCGCGGCAATCCAACAGCAACCCATAACCATCTTAAAATTGGTTATGGAGTGCCAGAAAATCATATATTAGGTATTGCCCACAGAGCAAGTGGATTCCTCTACTACGACTCAAATGGTTTCCCCTTACCTGGTTTCGGTGGAGTTGGAATGAGAGATAAGGGCTATATCGGTTCTGAGCAACCCGAACATTTAGGAATCAACATTGCTAACATCGAAGATCCAGGGTTGAGAATGTTTTTGAATTCACTACGCCAGACATTCTCAGATCCAACCAGAATGTCAATGGAGGCAGCCCAAATCTACTTGGACAATGTAGAAAAAGTTAACAGCAAAGTTCAAAAGGGTTTGTCTGCGGAAATAAAGCAAAAGTTTGAAGAATCACTCCCATTTTTTATTTGCTTCTTGGCTGGTCATGGGCTTTCCGCCTTCTTGATGCGAGTACCTAACCCAACAGTAGCTAGTGTGGGACTAGCGCTGAAGGGACTGTTAACTGCTGCTAGCTACGTTATGTCCATTGACTTTCAGGGTGGAGCACTAGGTCATTTGCTGGACGCAGCATATCATCTGAGCCGTGTAGAGCAAAACGAAAAAGGCGAGTTAACTGGTTTATCTGAGAGTCATTTGCAAGCCGCAGCTACACCAATCCGTAAAATGGTTGCTGATATTGCTCTGAGCGCAGGTACTTTAGCATTGGGTAAAATCTTACGGGCTGTCAGACAGGGTAAGCGCTCTGGAACCATTGAGTGTACACAGTGTCATCTCAAAGATTCGTCTTCAAATTCTTCAAAACCGAAAAAGCCTGGTCGCATTCTGAGAGAGACACAGGTAGGTAACAAAGTTATTATAGAGAGTATTGTTGGTGATGCTCCAGGTAGACTGAATCTCGAAAGGCTAATTCCTCGTGGTGTTAAAGTTGGGTTAAAAGGTTGGGAGCGGGCACATAGTCAGGGAAATATAACTGGTGCAGAAAGTGCAAAGGGTATTAGATATGCTCCACGGGAGGTTAATCAAAAGGTACAAAAATGTGGCGTTGAGGAATTCATATCAGGCTTGAACAAACAAAAGGCTCAAGATGTAACTATCTATCTCACTACAGTCACAGAAACACATCCAGGCACATTGCGTCTGAAGTCTATAGTTTACAAAGTAGAAGCCGCGCATGAAGGTGGTACGCGAACCCGCCTTTTTGAAGCTGAGATTGAAATTGCAAATCAGAGGAAAAATCCGCGGATTGGAGTTGACGCTAAAAAGTATGGAGATATAGAACCATTCCTTAAACCCATCAAAAAAAAAGATGGAAAAGATATCTAGAAAAAAGAATCGTGCGAGACGCTGATTAGGTTTCAAGATAGTGGGAGAGAACTAAAACTAATCCCGATCGCACCTCCTCGCCCTCAGCTTCTTCAGGTCAAGCGTGTTGGTATAATGATTGACCCACCACTTGAACTCCCAGACCAACCAGTAGTCATCCAACTGGCGAAACTGATTCAGACAACGGCGGGGTAATTCCCGATCGCTCTCAATCTCCGACCTAACAGAACCGTCTGGACTTAACACCTTCCAATCAATTGCCCATTCCCCATCTGCCAGATGCTTCTCGAACTGCACCCGCCAAGTTTTCCCGCGCCAGTCCTTAATCTCAAGCTCTCTCATGGCTGCTCTCCCGTAACAAACCATTGCAGCCAGCCACTTCTGACCCGTAGCCAATTGCCCGAACTGGATGACTTTATTCGTAAGTCCAAATGTGGACCAGTCGAGCCGCCACTGTTCCCCGTCCAGCCGATGACTTTTTTTCTAGAGACTTTTAACCTCTGTCCCGGTTCAACCAGACACCGGGACAAGTGCAGCAGTTTAAACTGTAGAGTGGGGAATTGCTCAGACGTAAATGTGGCATACAAGCCAGCCGCGTCACCTCTGCTACATTCGACCCAACCATCAGCGATCGCATACAGAACCGTTCCCGCTGGCGTGGCTAAATCAACCCCTTGATGATATTGGCGTTTCCCTGAAATTGGATGAACGCGCCACCCACGGGGGGATGTAACACTATAGCCTGCGATGATGTCTCCCAGTTGAGGATTTTTCTGGAACGGCGGCGCCCATTTATAAATATGAGACTTGTTAATCTGGTCTGGAGTTTTTTCTAGAGACTTACCGGAAAGGAGTGCGATCGCTCTTTCCCGATGCTCCCTTGTCATCTTCTCTACAGCACTATCCAGGGTATGATAGCCATCACTGATACTCCCTTTGGCGTTGGGATGTCCGGCGAATACAGTAGAGTAAAGCTGTTTAAGTCCACCACCCTTAAACCCGCGTTTAACCAAGTATCGCTCAACATAATCCATCTGCTCAACCTGGCTCATTTTGGCTAGAGCTTCTGATGTGGTTCCCAGTTCAGCCGCCGTGGAGGACATAAATTGAATAAGCCCGACGGCGCGTCCCCTACCTTTAACAACGGGACCTCTGATACTGGGGCTAAATGTTCCAGCAGTTTCAAAACTAATCAGTGTGGCTAAGTCAATGGGGTCAGCGTTGATATTAGCCGCGACTTGTTTGATTTTCTGGGCAAATGGGCTTAACGTAGGTTTCCCCTTAGTTTCCAATGTTTCCGGTTTAACCTCTGGTTTAACTTCCGGTTGAGTCACCTCCTGAATCTGCTCTACACTGGGTTTAAACCAACCAAAGTTAGGACTGTAGTCTTGACTGTTTGCCAGGTTGAAACTGATTAATGCGGTGGCTGCGATCGCTAATACCTGATTCCTCAGTCTAGATTTTTCTCTTGATTTAGGTGAGTCATCGATCGCTCGTAATAACTGACTGACTCGACGGTCAATTGACCAGAGGTTAGTCCGTTTGAGGATTACCAGTTCCCGTTCGAGTTTCTGAATCTCCCGCTGTAGCTGGTTGATGCTGAGTGTTTGAGTCTGTGCCATTGTCTGTGAGTAGATGCCAAGTGAAGAGAAATAGAGCGATCGCGATCAGGAGTAGGACAAATCTTTGAATCCGAATCCGTCTCACCTCCCGCTGGAGCGATCGCAAGTGCTGAAGTAATGCCCTACGGCTGGGTTGTGCCTCTCCCTGATTTTTTCTAGAGACAAATTTCTTAAACGGTTTAATGTCCATAACAAAAAAGGCAACAGGCAACAGGCAACAGGCAACAGTTCCTTTCCTTGAAGCCTCCTGCCTCCTGCCTCCTGCCCTCTGCCTCCTCTTACAGTTCCTGGGCTAAAGTAATTGTTTGAGCGATAACATTCGCCAAATCGGGATGTTCCACCACATAGCGATCGCTCCCTCGCAGCGTGGGGATTAAGTCTCGTCCAAAGCGGAACGCACCACCGCCCCCAACGATTGAGGTTTCGATTTCTGGCGGGGTACAGTCGGTGATGATTTCGGCAATCTCGCCAATGTACCATTCATGGGCGGTATCAATTGCATCGGCGATGGGTATCGGTTCGGGTTCGCCCTGGGGTTGATAATAGTCCTCACAGTTATTTACAGCGGTGATAAACTGGGGGTCTTCTGGGTCATTAATCCCGGCTTCTTCTGCGACCCAGGAATAATATAAGGATGTGCCTTTCCCGTCGTAAGACTGACTGCGGTTATCATCGAAAAACCCATCGGGGTCAATGAAGTCACAGAGTAAGGTACGATAGCCGATATCATAACAGGCTTGCCAGGAATCATTGGGTTTAGATTCTGCGATCGCTAACTGACGATAACAACCCAGATGATATCCTTCGGGGGTTACCTGCAAGGTTTTGATGGTGGCTGATTTGCGTCCTTGCGGTGTGGACCAGGTTAGAGACTGACTCAGAGCTTTTTTTGCGGCTGTCTCCTGTGCCTTGAAGTTACCGGGGGTGAAGAACTGCGATAGGCTGAGATGGATGTCTTCGCCTGACCCAAGCCCTAATTGTTCCAGTGCTAGAATAACTCGCAGTTTGAGATTATCGGTTTTATCCCCGTGCAGTCCGGACTGGCTGGTGAGTGTGGCTCCTTTGCGATCGCTGGTGTAGGTTTTACCGCGATAGCTGATTTCTATGTTCCCTTTAACGGTTGAGTTTCGGGTTCTTACTCGTGATTTGCCACGGGGTATCTCGGTGAGATAGTTGAGCGTGCGCTGGATGGCGAGGGCGGGTTGATCCACGATTTCCCCTAGTAAAGCGACTTTTT